>NZ_JBWKXQ010000032.1:0-56617 GCF_059423125.1 Variovorax sp. GW531-E2
CCACCACCCCCTCCGCCGCCGCAACCTGACAACCCCAGCAGCAGGGCGCAGCCCGCTGTGAACATGAGCCGGCGAAGAATCCCTCTTGTCTGCATGTGACGTTCCTTGTTGTGATGACCGTGGTGGCGGAAGCCGGGGCGATCTTAGGGGCGATGGGGTGCGGCTGTCGCGGCCGTTTTCTGCATGAACACGCTCAACGGATCGTCCGGATAGTCGCCGAAGCGCTCGCGCCGCGCATACCCCGCGCGTGCATAGAAGGCCAGCGCCTCGGGCTGGCTCACGCCTGTCTCCAGCCGGAACATCGCGCATCCGCGCGCCGTCGCTTCGGCTTCGAGAAAGCCCAGCACCTTGGCCGCCACGCCTTGTCCGCGGTTCTGCGGGCGCACGTACATGCGCTTGAGTTCGCCATAGCCGGGGTTCATGACGACCGCGCCGCAGCCGATCGCCGTGCCGGCCGCGTCGCGCGCGACGGCGAACAGCACATGCGCCGCCGACAGCGCGTCGATGTCGATGCCGTAATGGCTCTCGGGTGGGTACAGCGGCTTCTGGTACGCGTCGAGGTCGTCGATGAGCTGGATGACGTCGGGCTGGTTCGGGTTTTCGATCGAGATCTGCATCGGTCGATCGTAGCGAGCCGAAGCACCGCAAAGCCCGACGCGCGACGGGGTTCTGCGCGGCGGCCAACAATGGCCGCGTCATTCATCTGGTTCGTCTGTTCGTTCGATTCAAGGAGTAGAACTTTGGAATACCGTCATCTGGGCAAATCAGGCCTCAAGGTCCCCGTGTTGAGCTTCGGCACCGGCACCTTCGGTGGCAAGGGCGAGTTTTTCAGCGCGTGGGGCAGCACCGACGTGGCCGAGGCGCGCACGCTCATCGACATCTGCATGGACGCTGGCGTGAACATGTTCGACAGCGCCGACATCTACTCGGGCGGCGCCGCCGAATCGGTGCTCGGCGAAGCGATCAAGGGCCGGCCGCGCGACCGGCTGCTGATCTCGACCAAGGCCACCTTCCGCAGCGGCGAGGGGCCGAACGACGTGGGCTCGTCGCGCCATCACCTCGTGCAGGCGGTCGATGCGTCGCTGAAGCGGCTGGGCACCGACTACATCGACCTGTTCCAGCTGCACGGTTTCGACGCCAGCACGCCGGTGGAAGAAACGCTGTCCACGCTCGACGACCTCGTGCGCGCGGGCAAGCTGCGCTATGTGGGCGCGTCGAACTTCTCGGGCTGGCACCTCATGAAGTCGCTGGCGGTGTCGGAGCAGCGCGGCTATGCGCGCTACGTGGCGCACCAGGCGTACTACTCGCTGGTGGGCCGCGAGTACGAGTGGGAGCTGATGCCGCTGGCGCAAGACCAGGGCGTGGGCGCGGTGGTCTGGAGCCCGCTGGGCTGGGGCCGGCTCACGGGCAAGATCCGCCGCGGCCAGCCGTTGCCGGCCAACAGCCGCCTGCACGTGACGGCCGACATGGGCCCGCCCGTGCCCGACGAGCTGCTGTATCGCGTGGTCGAGGCATTGGAAAAAGTCGGCGCCGAGGTCGGCAAGACGGTGCCGCAGGTTGCCCTCAACTGGCTGCTGCAACGCCCGACAGTGTCCAGCGTGGTGGTCGGCGCGCGCGACGAGGCGCAGCTGCGCCAGAACCTCGGCGCGGTGGGCTGGAACCTCACGCCGGCGCAGGTGGCCGAGCTCGACGCGGCCAGCGCGACCACACGCACCTACCCGTACTGGCACCAGCAGGGCTTCAAGGAGCGCAACCCGAACCCCGTCTGACCGGGTTCAGTCGGGTGTCAGCCCCAGCACCCACTGCTTGAACTGCTCCAGCGCCCCGGAGGCCGGCCGGCCTTCGGGGTACGCGAAGTAGTAGCCCTGGTGCACGTCCAGGTGCCGGTCCACCGGGATCACGAGTTCGCCGGTGCGCAGCTCCTGCTCGACCAGGATGCGCGGCGCCAGCCCCACGCCCATGCCCGCCGCCGCGGCGGCCACCACCATGGTGAACAGCTCGTAGCGCGGCCCGCGCGAGGCATGCACCGTGTACTCCCATTCCTGCTGCGCGTACCAGTCGCGCCAGGCGTGGGCGCGCGTGCTCAGGTGCACGTGGCGGCAGCGTTCGAAGCCGGCCTCGTCCCACCGGGCGTGCGCGTCGCGGAACGCGGGGCTGCAGATGGGCACCATCTCGCCTTCGGAAAAGATCAGCCCGCCGCGCGTGTTCGGCCAGAACTGGTCGCCGAAGTAGATCGCCGCGTCGTACGCGTTTTCCTGGAACGAGAAGGGCTGCGAGCGCGCCGACAGGTTCACCGTGATGTTCGGGTGCAGCCGGCTGAAGTCGGGCAACCGCGGAATGAGCCATTGCGTGGCGAAGGTCGGCACCACGGCCAGTTCGAGCACGAAGCCCATCTCGTGGCCGGCGCTGATCTCCAGCGTGTCGCGGCGGATCTGGTCGAGGTGGCGGCGGATGCGTGCGGCGTACTCGCGGCCCACGTCGGTGAGCGTGAGCCGCTTGCGCACGCGCGAGAACAGCGGCACGCCCAGGCGCTGCTCCAGCATCGCCACCTGGCGCCCGACCGCGCTTTGCGTGAGCGCCAGCTCGGTCGCCGCGCGGGTGAAGCTCCCCAGGCGCGCCGAGGCCTCGAAGGCCTGCAGCGCGCCGAGGTTGGGAATGTCTTTTCTCATCGCGCTATTCTGGCGGGAGCTTGCGCGGCCCGGGCAACGGCCCGGGCCCGCACACCGAAGACACGGAAAGGCATCACATGCGGCGTGTGGCGATCATCGGCGGCGGGGCCATCGGCTCGGCCATCGCGTACTTCCTGGGCGCCGACCCGGCGGGCGAGGCCTTCGACATCACGGTGGTGGAGCGCGACTTCTCGTACCGGCAGGCCTCGTCGGCGCTGTCGGCCAGCTCGATCCGGCAGCAGTTTTCCACCGCCATCAACATCGAGATGTCGCTCTATGGCATCGAGTTTTTTCGCGCGCTGGGCGAAACGCTGCGCGTGGGCGACGACGTGCCGGACATTGGACTGGTCGAGCCGGGCTACCTGTACCTGGCCTCGCCGGCGGGTGTCGAGGTGCTGCGCGAAAACCACGCGATGCAGAAGGCGCATGCGGTGGACGTGGCGCTGCTGACGCCCGAGGAACTGAAGGCGCGCTTCCCGTGGATCTCGATCGAGGGCATCGAACTCGCATCCCTCGGCCTTTCGGGCGAGGGCTGGTACGACGGCTACAGCCTGCTGCAGGCTTTTCGCAAGAAGGCGGTGTCGCAAGGCGTGCACTATGTGCAGGCGCAGGCGACGGGTCTGCAGCGCGAGGGCCGCCGCATCACCGGCGTGCAGATCGATGGCGGCGACACGCTGCAGGCGGACATCGTCGTCAACGCGGCGGGCGCGTGGGCGGCGCCGGTCGCGCAGTGGGCCGGCATCGCGCTGCCCGTGCACGGGCGACGGCGCAGCGTGTTCAGCTTTTCATGCCCGAGCACCTTGCCCGGTTGCCCGCTGGTCATCGACACCTCCGGCATCTGGCTGCGGCCCGAAGGCCGCCAGTTCATCTGCGGCTTTGCGCCGCCCGAAGACCGGGACCCCGACGACGCGCCGCTCGAAGTCGACCACGAGGCCTTCGAGAATTTCATCTGGCCGGTGCTGGCCGAACGCATCCCGGCCTTCGAAGCCGTCCGCATGACGGGCGCCTGGGCCGGCTACTACGAGATGAACGTGTTCGACCACAACGCGATCCTCGGCCAGCATCCCGACTGCGACAACCTCTACTTCGCGAACGGCTTCTCGGGCCACGGGCTGCAGCAGTGCCCGGCGGCGGGGCGCGGCATCGCGGAGCTGATCCGCTTCGGCGGCTACCGCAGCCTCGACCTGTCGCCGCTGTCGTTCGCACGCATCCTCGAGAACCGGCCGCTGCTTGAGAAGAACGTGATCTAGTCGGCGACCTGCCCAAGGTCTGTGGCGGACTCACGCGTCACGTCACCTCGACGCTGATCATCGCCGGCCCGGGTCGTTGAGAGGAGGGCGACGAAAAGCAGATGGCGCAAGCACATCACGTCAGCGCGAACTCGGAGCCATTCGAGGCCACCATGACGCTGGGCGTGGTGTCGGAAATCTCGATGGGCACACCCATGTGGTTTGTCGGGTCGATGCGCGTCGTGACCATTTGACGCAGCTGCACCCAGTCTCGCAAGTACTGCCTGTGCAGCACGGTGCTCAAGATGAACTTTTCCGGGTAGGCCCGCGCTGTACTGAGGTGGTCCGAGAACATCTCAGTCATCTTCATGTAGAGGAACATCGGCTTGTCGGTCATTGCAAATCTCCTTCAGGCCGATGTGCTGTAGATCGGCTCGCCGGTTTTCGGTTTGGTGACCGTCCAGCGCTTGTGGGGATCAGCGTAAACGGCTGCGGATCGAGCCGCTCAGGCCGGCGGGTGTCAGCTTCCTGTCCATGCACTTTTCGACGATCGCCGACTGCACTGTCTCGTGGATGCAGGCCAGATTCGATGACGTCTTGTAGCAGGGCCGCCCATCGGCGCATGCCTTGTCGAAACCTGAGAGCGCCTGCTGCATGCTGTCGACGGGACTCTTCGTGTACTGCATCATGTTGGTGACGGCGGTGAAGGAGCCAAAACCTCCACCCGTTGTATCCATGACGTAGTAGCTCTTGCCATTCCAAGAGTTGCTGCCGCTCAGTGCCAGTGCGATGGACGGGCCATAAGCCCCCGGTCGTTCCTTCGCCGAATAGTCGCAGCCCAGGCCGCGAGGGTCTTCCTGCCGGCAACCGGAAAAAGCCCCCTCGATGGCCGCAGCCGGAGTCTTGGCGCAAGCGGCGCCCCAGACGTGGCCGTCGTTGGTGACCACGGCGCCCCAGGCCGGGCCGATGCATTCACGGCCTGCCACAAGCTGGAAGGTAGCGGGGGCCTGCAACTTGACGTTTGCCCACGCGGTTTGCACACGAGCCACGGCTTCTTGTCCGCTGAGGGCTGAAACCATGAGGGGAGCCGACCGCTCGCCCGAGTCGCTTCGAACGACGAAATAAATATTGCCGGGCTCCATGTCCGAAGGCCAGATGGGGCGCAGGCCTGTGCCGGTACTTGCCGCTGGGTTCGCGGTCTTGCGGCTGCTTCCGCCGCTATCAGGAGGCGTGGAATTTGCGCCCGATGCGCCAGCCACTTGGCGAGCCGCCGTGGATGGCAGTGGTGCCCCTGCTTGCGAGATGCCTGCGAGCGTCGGGAGTCGATCGGCTAGGCTCTGGTTCTGCGTGATCACCTTTTCGATCACGTCGAGCGACAGTGCCGGTCCCATGGACTTGATCGCCTGAAGTTCCGCCAGCAACTCGGCTGTGGTGAGCTTGTTGGTGAAGTCCATTGCCCCATTGGGACGCTGTTTCGCCCATTGCTCAGGCGGTGTACGAGCGCGATAGGTATGGGTTTTCGTCGTGCCCATGAACCTGTAGGCGCCTTTGCTGGTGTTGGTGACGATGAGATAGCTCATCGCGTGCGCCACCTCGTTGGATCCCACGTCTGTGGGGGAGATGGCGATGAACGACGCCAGTTTGCGGCCGTTCGTCACCTGCGGGACCAGAAGCTTTCTACCCCGTTTTCCCCAGTGTTCGGCGTCATAGATCACGACGGTCTGGGTTACGTCGTCGATAGAGCACTCGCCCGACCGCTTCGAGGACTCTGAATTCTCGACGAGGTCCACCGTGCAGTTGACGGCATGCACAGGGGCCACACAGCCGAGCATCGCTGCGAAAAGAAGGGCGCGTACTGATCGCATGGTGCATTCGCTATTCATGGTGTTTCCTCAACATGCAGCATTCGAATCTAGTCGCTCGATTTGTGAACCAGATACCGTATTTGTGGGAGTCCACCGAAACCGGTGGCTCGTTTCGCCTGCGGGGCGGCATGTGGCTCGGCACCTCTGGGCGTTCGAGGTCAAAGACCGCACTGGCTAGCTTCGCTGCGCCTGCAGCAAGTGCTGCTCCCCCGGCTTGATGTCTCCCACCGGCGACAACAGCGCCGGGTCGAAGGCGGCAAGCGCGCGGCCTTCCTTCAACCGCTTCGGCCAGTCGGGGTTCGACAGCGCGCCGCGTCCCAGCGCCACGAAGTCGGCGCCGTCCGCGAGCGCTGCTTCGGCGCGCCCCGGGTCGTGCAGGCTGCCGTTGGCGACGATCGCAAGCCCGGGCGCGTGGCGGCGCGCGAGCTGCAGCAGGCTCGGCCCCGCATCGCCGAAGGCCGGGCGCCAGGCCTCGAACTCGGTGACGTGCAGGTAGTCGATGCCGCTGTGCGCCAGCGCCCCGAACACCGTCGCCGCGCCGGCTTCGGCTTCCGGCCACTTGTGGCCGAAGTCGTTGACCTTGCCTTGCGAGATGCGTACGCCGACCGGCGCCGATGCGCCCAGCATCTGCCGCACGGCACGCACCACCTCGGCCGTCAGCTGCACGCGCTGCGCGAGGGCGCCGCCCCAGCGGTCGGTGCGCGTGTTGGTGTGGCCGCTCAGGAACTGGTCGAGCAGGTAGCCGTTCGCGCCGTGGATCTCCACGCCGTCGAAGCCCGCCACTTCCATGGCCAGCAGCGCGGCCCGGGCGAAGCCGCGAAGGGCTTCGGCAATGTCGGCGTCGGTCATCGCACGCGGTACCGGGTACTCGCCTTCGCCGCGGTAGGCCGTCATCTGCGTGCCCAGCGGGCGAACGGCCGACGGCCCCGCCGTGTGGTCGCGAAAGCGGTTGAACTGCGACAGCGCGCCCGCATGCATGAGCTGCGCGATGGCGCGCCCGCCCGCGTCCTGGATCGCCTTCACGACCGGGCGCCATGCGCGGGCCTGTTCGCCATCGCTCAGGCCGGGCTGGCGGGCATAGCCTTGCGCGTACGCCGTGTCGGTGTAGATGCCTTCGGTGATGACGAGCCCGAAGCCGCCCCGTGCAAAGCGCTCGTAGTAGCGGGCCATGGTGCCGTTGGCGTGGCCTTCGGGCGAGGCGCTGACGCGCGTCATCGGCGCCACGGCGAGCCGGTTGGGCAGCTGCAGGCCGTGCAGCGTCGCCGGCGCGAGCAGCGGCGTGCTCATCGCGCGTCTCCGGGCGCGACGGCGATGGCCTCGATCTCGATCATCGCGTCGGGCGAGTACAGGCCCGAGACCTCGACGATGGTGTCGGCCGGGTAGGGCGCCGAGAACCACTGGCGGCGCAACTCGACGATCTTCGGAAAGTTCGTCATGGAGGTCAGGAAGATCGTCACCTTGACCACGCTGCCCAGGGTTGTGCCGGCGGCCCGCAGCACGCGGTCCAGGTTCTTGAAGGCTTGCTCGGCCTGGCGGTCGAAGTCGCCCTTGCCGACGATCTCGCCGTCGTCGCCGATCGCGGCCTGGCCGGACACGAACACGAGGTTGCCGAGCTGGATGGCCTGCGACAGCAGGAAGGGCGCGTAGGGGTCGGGTTGCGTGTGGATCTGCTTGGGTTGGAGTTGCATGACAGGTGCCTTTGATGGTGAATTTCAGATCAGCCGTGGAAGTTATTTCTTCCTGCGACCCCTAAAATTTAGGGGCGAAGAGGGCGCCCGACAAAGGCTGATTTTTCAGCCGATGGATGAGTTGAGCTAATCTGTCTGCATGCGAAGACTTCCTCCCCTGGGCGCATTGCGTGTGTTCGAGGCCGCGGCCCGCCGGCTGAGCTTCAAGGCCGCCGCCGACGAACTGCACGTCACGCCCACCGCCGTCAGCCACCAGATCAAGCAGCTCGAGGAAACGCTCGAGGTGCGCCTGTTCGAACGCGGCACGCGGCAGGTGCACCTGACGGCCGCCGGCCACCAGCTGTTTCCCGCGCTGCGCGACGGCTTCGACAGCTTCGAGCGCGCCGTCGACGGCGTGCGCCGGTTGAAGGGCACGCGCATTGCCACGCTGTCGTCCACGGTCGGGTTCATGGCCCGGCGGCTGGCGCCGCGCGCGGGCACCTTCCGCGACCTGCACCCCGAATGGACGCTGCGGCTGGACGCCACCAACCAGATCGTCGACCTCGACACCGAGGCCGACGCGGCCATTCGCTACGGCAACGGCCGCTACGCCGACCTGGTCGTCGAGCCGCTGTTCCAGGACCACTACGCGCCGGTCTGCAGCCCCGCGCTGGCGGTCGCGGCGCGGCAAGACCTGACGGCCGTCTCGCTGATCCATTTCGAATGGGGGCGTGCGGGGCGCGACGAAACGCTGGCGCCCGTGTGGCGCACCTGGCTCGCGCGCGCGGGCCGCACCGACGTCGATGCGCAGGCCGGCCTGTCGTTCACCGAAGAGATCCACGCAGTGCAGGCCACGGTCGCGGGGCAGGGAGTCGGCCTGCTGAGCCTGGCGCTCGTGGCCGACGAGCTGGCGTCGGGCCTCTTGGTGCAGCCCTTCGAGTTGTCGGTGGAGAGCTACCGCTACGACCTGGTCTACAGCCCGCGCGCCGCCACCCGGCCCGCCACGGCCGTGCTGCGCGACTGGGTTCACCGCGAGTTCGGCGGCGGCGAAAAGAAGGCATAGTGGCATGCATGAATGCCCAGACCCTGTACGCGCAAAAGCGCGTTTCCGCCGCCGATGCCGTGCGCCAGGTGCGCAACGGCGACATGATCATCGTGCCCACGGGCGTCGGCGAGCCGCCCTCGCTGCTCACGGCGCTGTCCGAGCAGCGCCGCGACTTCCGCGACGTGAAGGTGGCGCAGATCCTGGCGATGCGCAAGTACGCCTACATCGACCCCGAGACGGTCGATCACGTGCGCCACGTCGCGCTGTTCTTCGGCGGCGCCACGCGCGCCGGCGGGCAGGCGGGCTGGATCGACTTCATTCCGAACTACTTCTCCGAGATCCCGGCGCAGATCGAGCGCGGGCAGATCGCGGCCGACGTGGTGTTCAGCATGGCTTCGCCGATGGACGCGCACGGCTACTTCGCGCTGAGCCTGGGCCCCGACTACACGATGGCCGCCGTGGCGAAGGCCCGCGCGGTCGTGCTCGAGGTGAACCCCAACGTGCCCTACGCACATGGCAACTGCCACGTGCACATCTCGCAGGTGGCGGCATTGGTGGAAAGCAGCGAGCCCGTGATGGAAGTCGGCTTGCCCAAGATCGGCCCGGTGCAGGAAGCCATCGGCAAGCACGTGGCCGACCTGATCGACGACGGCGCCACCTTGCAGATCGGCTACGGCGGCATTCCCGATGCGGTGGTGATGCAGCTCACGGGCAAGCGCGACCTGGGCATCCACACCGAGATGATCGGCGACGGCATCCTCACGCTGGTGGAAAGCGGCGCGGTCACCAACCGCCGCAAGAACTACCTGCCGGGCAAGTCGGTCGCGACCTTCGCGCTGGGCTCCAGCAAGCTGTACCGCTTCATGGACCGCAACCCGGGGCTGGAGATGCACCCGGTGAACTTCACCAACGATCCGGCGCTGGCGGGGCTGAACGACAACCTCATCGCCATCAACGCCACCATGCAGATCGACCTGCTGGGCCAGTGCGGTTCCGAGAGCCTGGGCCACGCGCCGTACTCGGGCACGGGCGGGCAGTCGGACTTCGTGCGCGCGGCCAACCGCTCGCGCGGCGGCAAGGCGTTCATCGTGCTGCCTTCGACGGCCAAGGACGACACCATCTCGCGCATCGTGCCCTCGCTGTCGCCGGGCACGCACGTGAGCACGAGCAAGAACGACATCAACTACGTCGTCACCGAGCATGGCGTGGCGCAGCTGCGCGGCAAGTCGGCCAAGCAGCGCGCGCAGGAGCTGATCGCGATTGCGCACCCGAACTTCCGGGCGGAGCTGACGGAGCAGGCGAAGCAGGCCAAACTGCTGTGAGTTTTGCAGGGCGCAGGGCGTGACTTAGGGCACTCCTGCGCGGCCCGGGCGACGGCTACATTCGCTGCGATGAGCACCTCCTTGCGACATCTTTTCCTGCTGGGCGCGGCCTGCGTGCTGTCCGGCCAGGCGTTCGCTTGCAGCGGACCGGGCCAGCCGGGATGCCCGCCACCGAACGCGCCGGGCTGGCCCCACAACAGCCGGCCGCCACCCCGGGACACCGTGCCTGTGATGCCCGGCGGCACGGGCCGCTACAGCGACCCCGACGAGTACCTGGCGCCGCCGCCGCCCGACCCCACCTTCTCGTACAAGTGGGGCGCGTACGTCATCGACAAGTCGAAGGGCGCCTTCGGCGGGGTCGACAACCGGGCGACCCAGGCTGACGCAGAGAACAACGCCATCGCCCAGTGCGTAGGCAACGGCGGCACCGCCACCGGCTGCCGAAGCATGACGCTGACCTGGCAGGAAGGCTGCGGCGTGGTCGTGATGGGCCGCAACGTGCTGTCGATGAAAGCCAACAAGCTGCAAAGCGCGGCGCAGGCGGAAGCGATGGCGGAGTGCTCCGCGCATGCGAAGGACTGCAAGGTCGTTACCGCGCGCTGCAACGCGCTGGTCGTCAATCGCTGATCAGCTGGCCTTGGTCGCGCGCACCAGCGATGGCGTGGCCTTGTAGCTCTCGGGGAACAGCTTCTTCAGGTCGTCGATCTTCGGCAGATCGTGGATCGCGATGTAGGGCTGGTTCGGGTGCAGCGTGAGGTAGTCCTGGTGGTAGTCCTCTGCCGCATAGAAGGGCTTGGACACCTCGACCGTGGTCGCCAGCGGCTTGTTGCCGAAGGTCTTGGCCTGGTTCAACTGGGCGATGTAGGCGGTGGCGATGCAGGCCTGTTCGGCGTTTTCGGCGAACACGGTGGAGCGGTACTGCGGGCCGGTGTCGGGGCCCTGGCGGTTGAGTTGGGTCGGGTCGTGCGCCACCGAGAAGTAGATCTGCAGCAGCTTGCCGTAGCTGACCTTGCGCGGGTCGTAGCTGATGCGCACGGCTTCGGCATGGCCGGTGCGGCCCGAGCCGACCTCGTTGTAGCGTGCGGTGCGGGCCTCGCCGCCCGCGTAGCCAGAGAGCGCATTGCTCACGCCTTCGACGCGCTGGAACACGCCCTGCACGCCCCAGAAGCAGCCGCCTGCGAACACGGCGGTGGCGGTGGTGGCGCCTGCGGGTGCGGTGAGGTCGACCGTGGGCGCGGGCACGCGGCGCGCGGTCTCGGCGAAGGAGGGGGCCGCGTGCCAGGCGAAGGCGGCGGCGGCGAGCGCGCCGGCGGCGATGGCGAAGGATTTCATGGCGGTCTTTCGTAGGGAGCGCAGGAAAGGGACAGTGATCCCGATCCCGCCGGCCGTCAATGGCGGCGGGGCCGGGCAGACGGCGGCTTACTTCTTCATCTCGTCCTTGCCCATCGCGTCCTTCTTCATTTCGTCTTTGCCCATGGCATCTTTCTTCATGCCATCTTTGGCCATGCCGTCCTTCTTCATGGCGTCCTTGCCCATGGCGTCTTTCTTCATCCCGTCCTTGGCCATGCTGTCCTTCTTCATGCCGTCCTTGGCCATGTCGTCCGCGGCCAAGGCCGAGGCGCCGGCGAAGGCCATGCAGGTGGCGAGGAGGGTGGCGGTGAGCTTGTTCATGTCGGTCTTCCTGAGTTGAGGTTGGGTCTTGTTGTCGAGATCGGCCTGGTTCCCTGTCGGAATTCGGCCTCGCGCTTTCTTCGGCAGTCGAGCGGCTGTGGCAGCCCCTCAGCTCCCTCCGAACCAGTTGTAGCCCTGGTCTTCCCAGTAGCCACCGGGATAGGTGTTGGTCACGTACATCGCCTGGATGTGCTTGGGGTTCTTGTAGCCAAGCTTGGTCGGCATGCGCAGCTTCATCGGGAAGCCGTACTTCGGCGGCAGCGGCTGGCCGTCGTAGCTCAGCGTCAGCAGGGTCTGCGGGTGCAGCGCGGTCGGCATGTCGATGCTGGTGTGGTAGTCGTCCGCGCACTGGAAGCCGACGTACTTCGCGCTCAGGTCCGCGCCGATGTGACGCAGGAAATCGGCAAAGCGCACGCCGCCCCATTTGCCGATGGCGCTCCAGCCTTCGACGCAGATGTGGCGCGTGATCTGGTCCTGCTGCGGCAGGGCGCGCAGCTCGGCGAGCGTCCAGCGGCGCTTGTCGGCGACCATGCCGCTCACTTCGAGGCGGTAGGTGGCTTCGTCGACCTCGCGGACCTCGTCCTCGCCGTAGTAGGCGTTGAACGGGAAGGGGCGCGTGATCTCGGCTTCGGTGTAGGTCGGCGCCAGCCGCGTCGGGCTGAAGAGCCAGCCCTGCACCTCGTCGTTGAAGCGCGAGACCTTCGAGAGCGCCGCTTCCACGTGGCTGTCGTCGCTGATGCTGCAGCCGGTGAGCATCGACAGGCCGCCCAGCGTCAGCGAACGGCGCAGGAACAGGCGGCGCGAGGGGGCGTCGAGTTGGCGCTCGATGAGGGCGCGGGCTTCGCGCACCACGGCGTCGCCGTCGACACCGACCAGGGGAGGGCGTTTGAAAAAGAGGCTCATGGGGTGTGGGGCGCGCGACCGCGCAGCATGGTGAGCAGGGTGCGGGGCACGAGCGCCACCATCACGAGGTGCACGGCAACGAAAGCCACCAGGGCGGCCATCGCCACGAAGTGGACGCGGCGCGCGGCTTCGTAGCCGCCCAGCAGCTCGCGCAGCAGCGGAAACTGCACCGACTTCCACAGCACCAGCCCCGACAGCACGATCGCGACCAGGTCGACGATCACGAACAGGTAGGCGAGCTTCTGCACATGGTTGTAGTGGCGCGGGTCCGCGTGCGAGAGCCTGCCGCCGAGCGCGGCCCGCGCATCGCGCCAGAGACCGGCCGGCGAGAGCGGGAAGAACTTGCGCGCGAAGCGCCCGCTGGCGAGGTTCAGCACCAGGTAGACCAGCCCGTTGAACACCAGCAGCCACATCGCCGCGAAGTGCCATTGCAGCGCGCCGCCGAGCCAGCCGCCCAGCGTGATCGAGGCCGGGAAGCGAAAGGCAAAGAAGGGCGCCGCGTTGTAGATGCGCCAGCCGCTGGTCACCAGCACCAGCACGGCCAGCGCGTTGAGCCAGTGCGTGACGCGCATCCACAGCGGGTGGATCGGTCGGTGGTCGGGGGCGGAGCGTGTCTGCATGGCCCGGATTGTTGGGCGCACCCCCTCGCCGATTCATCACGCAAAGTTCAAGGATTCGTGATAACTCCGGGGGGCGTCTCGCGGGACAATCGCGGTCATGGACACCGCCAAACGCGTGCTGATCGTCGAAGACGACGCCCACATTGCCGAGCTGCTGCGCATGCACCTGCGCGACGAGGGCTACGCGGTCGAGCACGCCGCCGACGGCAACGCCGGCCTGCGCGCGCTGGAGCGCGGCCAGTGGGACGCGCTGGTGCTCGACCTCATGCTGCCCGGCATCGACGGCCTCGAGATCTGCCGCCGCGCCCGCGCCATGGCGCGCTACACGCCCATCATCATCGTGAGCGCACGCTCGAGCGAAGTGCACCGCATCCTTGGGCTGGAGCTGGGCGCCGACGACTACCTGGCCAAGCCCTTCTCGGTGCTGGAGCTGGTGGCGCGCGTGAAGGCGCTGCTGCGGCGCACCGACGCGCTGGCGCGCAACGCGCGGCTGGAGTCGGGCAGCCTCACGCTGGGCAACCTCGACATCGAGCCGCTGGCGCGTGAGGTGCGCGTCGACGGCAAGCCCATCGAGCTCACGCCGCGCGAGTTCGACCTGCTGTATTTCTTTGCACGCCATCCCGGCAAGGTGTTCTCGCGGCTCGACCTGCTCAACCAGGTCTGGGGCTACCAGCACGACGGCTACGAGCACACGGTCAACACGCACATCAACCGGCTGCGCACCAAGGTCGAGGCCGACCCGGCCGCGCCGCGGCGCATCCTCACGGTGTGGGGGCGCGGTTACAAGCTCGCGGCGGACGACGCGGCGCCGAAGGGCGACCTTCCATGATGGCCTGGGCCACGCTGTCGCGGCGCCTGTCGATCGCCTTCGCGGTGCTGCTGCTGGCCTGCTGCGGCGCCTCGGCGTGGCTGCAGATGCGCGCCGGCGCGCAGCACGCGCAAGAGGTGACGCAGCGCCTGTCGCTGGGGCTCGCGGCCCACATCGCGCAGAACACCGAACTCATGAAGCCGGGCGGCCTCGACCCGGTGGCGGTGAAAGACCTGTTCGACAAGCTCATGACCGTCAACCCCAGTGTCGAGGTCTACGTGCTGGGGCCCGACGGCCACATCGAGGCCCAGGCCGCGCCGCCCGGCCACCTCAAGCGCGACAAGGTGGCGCTCGGCCCCATCCGCCGGCTGCTGGCCGGCGAGCGGCTGCCCATCGCGGGCGACGACCCGCGCAGCCCCGACGGCGCCAAGGTCTTCAGCGCCGCGCCGCTGCGCATGGGTGGGCGCGACGCCGGCTATGTGTACGTGGTGCTGCAAGGCGAGGACCACGACGCGCTGGCCGCCAACCTCTCGGCCGACACCGTGCTGCGCACCACGCTGTGGTCGATGGCCTTGGTGGCGCTGCTGGGGCTCATCGCCGGGCTGGTGGCGTTCCGCCTCATCACCCGGCCGCTGCGCGAGCTGACGGCGGCGGTGCGCCGCTTCGAGGCCGAGGGCATCGCGGCGCTGGAGCGCGAGGCGCCCATGCCCGCGCCGCCGCGCCACGCCGACGACGAGATCGCGCAGCTGCAGCAGGCCTTTGCGCAGATGACGCGCCGCATCGCCGAGCAGTGGCGCGAACTCAGCCTGCAGGACCGCCAGCGCCGTGAACTCTTCGCCAACATCTCGCACGACCTGCGCACGCCGCTCACTTCGCTGCACGGCTACCTCGAGACGCTGCTGCTCAAGGCCGGCACGCTCAGCGAGGAAGAGCGCCGCCGCTACCTGGAGATCGCGCTCGGCCAGAGCCGCAAGGTGGGCCGGCTCGCGCAGGAGGTGTTCGAGCTGGCGCGGCTCGAGTACGGCGTGGTCAAGCCCGAGAAAGAAAACTTCGCGCTCGCCGACCTCGTGCAGGACGTGTTCCAGAAGTTCGAGCTCGCGGCCGAGGCGCGGCGCCAGCAGCTCAAACCCGACATCGCGCCGAACCTGCCCGTGGTGTCGGCCGACCTCGGCATGATCGAGCGCGTGCTGACCAACCTGTTGGACAACGCCATCCGTCACACGCCGGCCGGCGGCGAGATCGAGGTGCGCTTGCGCCCGTCCGACGCCGGCGTGGCGGTGCAGGTGAGCGACACCGGCCCCGGCATTCCGGGCGAGCTGCAGAAGGGCCTGTTCACGCGGCCGGCCTTTGCCGACGGCGGTGCGCGCGGCGGTGGGCTGGGGCTGATGATCGTGCAGCGCATCCTGCAGCTGCACGGCAGCGACATCCGGCTCGTGCCGCAGCCGGGCAAGGGCGCGGTGTTCCTGTTCCGGCTTGGGGGCGCCACAGCGCGCTGAAGGCGTTGAAACCGGCGGTCGGCGGGTTTGCCAGCGGGCGGCGGGCGATGCTACAAGCGAAGCGGCATCACCCCCCAAGAACAGAAGGAGACCACCGACCATGCCCGCTTTCGAGACTGTCCTGATCGACAAGGACCCGCAGCACCCGCGCATCGCGCGCCTCGTGCTCAACCGCCCCGAGAAGCTCAATGCCATCGGCGACAGCACGCCGACCGACATCCGCCGCGCGGTCGAATGGGCCGAGGCCGATGACGAGGTGCATGTGATCGTGGTCGAGGGCGCGGGCCGCGCCTTCTGCGCCGGCTACGACCTGGGCGACTATGCCGAAGGCCACGGCCGCGAAGGCCAGGGCGACCATCCCTGCCGGCAGGAGAAAACGCCGTGGGACCCGATGCTCGACTACGCCGCCATGAAGCGCAACACCGAAGACTTCATGTCGCTGTGGCGCTGCCGCAAGCCGACCATCGCCAAGGTGCACGGCTACGCGGTGGCCGGCGGCAGCGACATCGCGCTGTGCTGCGACCTGCTCACCATGGCCGACGACGCACGCATCGGCTACATGCCCACGCGCGTGTGGGGCTGCCCGACCACCGCGATGTGGACCTACCGCCTCGGCGCCTTGCGCGCCAAGCAGCTCATGTTCACCGGCGATACCATCACCGGCACGCAGGCGGCCGACTGGGGCCTGGCCAACTTCGCGGTGCCCGCGGCGCAGCTCGACGAGGCCACGCTGGCGCTCGCGCAGCGCATCGCGGGCGTGCCCAGTTCGCACCTCATGATGCACAAGATGGTCGTCAACCAGGTCTGGCATTCGATGGGGCTGGAGCAGACGCAGATGTTCGCCACCGTGTTCGACGGCATCACGCGCCACAACCCCGAAGGCATGTGGTTCCGTCGCCAGGCGGAGGCCGAAGGCTTCAAGAGCGCGGTGCAGTGGCGCGACAGCGGCCGGCCGATTCCCGAAGGCGACGAGGCGAGGGCGCGCATCGCCGAGCTCGAAGCGAAGCTGGCTGCGCGCGGCTGAGCACACGGTCGCGTGGCGCCATGCTGGCGCCCATGTCACGCGACCGACATATCTCCCCTCGATGATCCGCCGCGCCTGCCGTTTGTCGCGTTGACGGCGGAAAGATGGCGCATCCATTTCGATGGATACAAAAGGGGAGGATTTCAATGCAAATGTTCAATTTCTCGCGCACGGCCCTCGCGGCCTGCGCCTGCGCATTCATGGCTGCGTGCGGTGGTGGCAATGGTGGCGGTGGCGTGCCGATGTGGCCCATCGCGCCGGTCTCGCCACCGGCACCAGCACCTGCGCCCGCCCCGGCGCCCGCACCGGCCGAGGCAGCCCCCGTGCTCGTCATCGGCCACCGTGGCGCGCCCGCGCTGCGGCCCGAGCACACGCTGGCCTCGTACCAGCAGGCCATCGACGACGGCGCCGACTTCATTGAGCCCGATCTCGTGCCCACCAAGGACGGCGAGCTGGTCGCGCGCCACGAGAACGCCATCGCCATCGTCGATGCCGCGGGCAAGGTGCTCGAAGCCACGACGAACGTGGTCGACGTGCCGAAGTTCGCCGACCGCAAGGCCACCAAGGTCATCGACGGCCGCTCGATCACCGGCTGGTTCACCGAAGACTTCACGCTGGCCGAGCTCAAGGAGCTGAAGGCGCGCGAGCGCATCCCGGCGCTGCGCCCGGCCAACGTATCGTTCAACGACCAGTTCCAGGTGCCCACGCTCGACGAGGTGATCCAGCTCGCCAAGGCGCAGTCGGTCATCAAGGGCCGCGTGATCGGCATCTACCCCGAGACCAAGCACCCGACGTACTTCCGTTCGATCGGCCTGCCGCTCGAGAAGAAGCTGCTCGACACGCTGCACAAGTACGACCTCGACAAGGCCGACGCGCCGGTGTTCGTGCAGTCCTTTGAAACCGGCAACCTGAAGGACATCCGCCTGAAGAGCACGGTGAAGATCGTCCAGCTCATCGACGGGCAGGGCGCGCCGTATGACTTGGTGGCGTTGAACGACAAGCGCACCTACGCCGACCTCGTGAAGCCCGAAGGCCTGGCCGAGATCGCGACCTACGCGAACGGCATCGGCCCGGCCAAGGCGCGCGTGATCCCGGTGGTCGACGGCAAGCTCGGCGCGCCGACCACGCTCGTGAAGGACGCGCACGACAAGAAGCTGCTGGTCCACATCTTCACGGTGCGGCCCGAGAACAACTTCCTGCCCGACAGCCTGAAGAAGGCGCCCAAGACCGACCCGACCGTGTACGGTGACACCGCCGGCGAGATCAAGGCGTTCCTGGATGCGGGCATCGACGGCTTCTTTGCCGACAGCGCGGCCACGGCCGTGCCGGCGGTGAAGGCGTACCGCGCGGCGCAGCCGAAGTAAGCGAGTCGAATCCGGAAAGGAAGAGGGCGCTCAGCCGCCCTTGCGGCGCTTCACCACCACCGTGGCCTCGAGGCCTTCGTAGGCCTCGGCGTCGCCGTACCAGCTGCCCGAGATGGGCGCCGCCAGCGCGGGGTCGCGCGCCACGCCCACGCGGATCAGCTGGCCGCTGCCCATGAGGTTGTTGGTGGGGTCGAAGGCCAGCCAGCCCGCGCCCGGCAGGTAGGCCTGCAGCCAGGCGTGCGTGCTGCCGGCGCCGGTGACCGATTCGCCGGGCGCCTGCCCGGTGGCGTCGTTGTCGAGCGACGCGTCGTAGAGGTAGCCCGAGACGAAGCGCGTCGCGATGCCGAGACGGCGCGTGGCTTCCATCATCAGCAGCGCGTAGTCGCGGCAGCTGCCGCTGCCCAGCGCCAGCGTTTCGAGCGGCGTCTGCGTGCCTTCCTCGTCGCGCGCCTTGTATTCGAAGCTCTGGCCGATGTGCGCGTTCATGCGCGTGAGCACGTCGCGCGTGCTGTTGGGCTGGTCGGTGTGCAGGAACTGGTGCGCCCAGCGGATCAGCGTGCCGTTGGCGTCGTCGTTGTGGTGCGGGCGCAGGTAGTGCTCCAGGTCCAGGCGCTCCTGCACCGAATAGGCAAAGGGCAGGAACTCGGCCGACGGGTCGAGCGTGAGCAGGTCGCGCTGCGATGGCGGCACGTGCTCGATGGTGAAGGAGCAGACGATGCGCAGCTCGGTCGCTTCGCCCAGCGGCTGCACCAGCGCGACGGAGTTCGAGTACGGGTCCTGGATCAGCCGCGTGAGGGCCTGCGGGCTCACCTGCAGGTCGGTGGCGAGCACCCGCAGGTCGTGGCTATCGCGCGGACGGAACATCACGCGGTGCAAGCCGAAGGTCACCGGCTTGTTGTAGCGGTAGACGGTGGTGTGGGTGATGTCGTACTGGATGGCCATGGCGCGCATTGTGCGGTGCGCGCGTGACCTCGGGTGGCGGGAAAGCCAGAACGCGTCGATTCAGTCCGATCCGGGCCAGAGCCGCTGCGTGCCCAGCGCCTTGGCGAGCGTCGCGGGCAAGGGCAGTGGCTCGCCGTGCCACTGCGCCGCCAGCAGCTCGGCGCACAGCGTGGCAAAGCTCAGGCCGCGCGAGCCCAGCGCGGTGCAGGCCCACAGGCTCTCGTCGGCGCCCGGGGCCAGCGGGCCGACGAGCGGCCGGCGGTCGCCCGAGGCGCAGCGCACGCCGACCCAGGCGTGGATGTCTCCGCGTTCGAAGGCGGGCGCGAGCGCGGCGGCGGCGCCGGGGTGCAGGCGCGCGAGCCGTTCGCGGTTGGCGAGGCTGTCTGCGTCAGTGGGGGCGAGGTCGGTGCTGTCGCGGTCGAAGGTGGCGCCGATCAGCCACAGCGGCTGCGGCGCCTGGCCGTCGGGCACGCCGGCGATCAGGTGGCCGTCGCCGTTGATGGGGGTGGCGGGCAGGGCGGTGGGGTCCGCGCGGCCCCAGGCGACCTGGCCGCGCACGGGTTGCAGCGGCAGGTCGGGTGCGAAGTGGTGGGATGCGAAGCCTGCGGCCACGACGACGCGGTCGGCCTCGGCAAGCAGGGCGCCGGCATCGTCGAGCAGTTGCCAGCCGCCGTCCGTGCGTGCGAGGCGCGCCACATGGCAGTTGCCGCGGAATTCGACGCCTGGTCGGCCCAGCCACGCGGCGATCAGGCGGTGCGGCCGCACCCAGGCCGCGCGCGCATGCCACAGCGCCGGCGTGTCGGGCGGCAGGCCGGCCGCGGCGAGCTGGTCGGGCTGTGCGGGCCAGGATTCGTTCGGGCCTTGAGCGCTCCAGCCGGGCGGCACGCGCACGTCGCCATCGGGCCGGCGTTCGAGCGAGCCGTGTGCGCCCCAGTCGCGGCCGGAGTCGAGCCGCAGTGCCAGTTCGGCCCATGTCGCGCGGATGCCGGCGCGCGTGAGCCGCGACAGCAAGGCGTCGTCGGACGACACATGCGGTGCCAGCAGCCCGACCGGCAGGCCCGACGCGCCCGAGGCCGGCGTGTCGGCCGCGTCGAGCACCGTGACCTGCCAACCGCGCCGCGCGAGGCTGGCCGCGACCGCCGCACCCGCGAGCCCGGCGCCGATCACTGCGCAATGGCCGGGCGCGTCGACGCCTTCGCGCACCGGCTGGCGGCGCCGCACCGTCCAGGCGGGCGCGAACACGCCGTGCAGGCTGCCGGGGCCCGGGTGGAGCTGGAAGCCGTTCTGCGCCAGCGCATGGCGAACCCCATCGTCGTCGGTGCGGGCCGCGAGGCCGGTGCCCTGGCGGGCGAAGCGCGACACCGCCTTGAGCGTGTCGGGCGAGGCCATCGCCGGGCCGAAACCGTCGAGGAAGAGGCTGTCGGCCTCGAAGCGTTGCGCGCGCAGCATCGGCTGCAGCTCGCCCGCGCACAACGTGAGCAGCACGCGGCCGTCGTCGAAGGCCAGCCGGTGAAAGCCCGGCAGCAGCCCGGTCCATTGGTCGGCCAGTTCCGCAGCGAGCGGCGCCAGGGCCGGATCGGTCTCAGCCGCGCGCAGCAGATCGCCGGCCGGCGCCGGATGGGCGTCGACCGCGACGTAATGCAGCAGGCGCGGCCGGTGCGGGTCGGCGCGCCAGGCCTGCCAGGTTGTCAGGAAATGAAGGCCCGGCCCGAAGCCGGTTTCGAGAATCCGCCATTGCGGGCGCCCGGACCACGCGGCGGGCAGGCCGCAGCCGTCCAAAAACACACGGCGCGAAAGCGCCGGTGTGTCGTTGTCGAGGGGAGGGGGGTCGCCGGAGCGCGCGCCGAGCGGGGTGCCGTCGGCGGCCACGCCGGACTCAGGCCGCAGGAGGGGGAACGTAGCCTTGCGCCACGTCGGCGCCTTCGCCGAAGAAGTGCTTTTCCATCTGGCGCGCCAGGTACTGGCGGGCGCGCAGGTCGGCCAGGTTCAGCCGGTTTTCATTGACCAGCATGGTCTGTTGCTTGAGCCAGGCGGCCCAGGCTTCCTTGCTGACGTTTTCCCACAGGCGCTTGCCCAGGTCGCCGGGGTACGGCGGAAAGTCGAGTCCTTCGGCCTCTTTGCCGAGCTTGATGCACTGAACCATGCGTGCCATTTGATTGCCTCTTGTGGGGGAAAGCGGTTGCTTAGTTGATTTGGCTATTAAGAACTGAAAACTTGGTCGTTCCAGTTCCTATATGTCGTATTCAGAATACGTGGCTTCATTGATATGCCTTTTTAAGAGCAAGACACCATGAGCCTTCGCCGCGACTTTATCAAGCTTTCCCTGGGTGCCGGCGTGGCCGGTGCCTTGGCCCTGTCGGCATTGCCGTCGTTTTCGCAGGGCGCGGCGGGGGCCAAGGGCCCCGTGACGCTGCTGAACGTGTCGTACGACCCGACCCGCGAGCTGTACGTGGACTACAACCAGGCCTTCGCCAAGTACTGGAAGGCCAAGACCGGCCAGGACGTGAGCGTCAAGCAGTCGCACGGCGGCTCGGGCAAGCAGGCCCGTTCGATCATCGACGGCATCGATTCCGACGTGGCCACGCTGGCGCTGGGCGGCGACATCGACGCGCTGGCCACGCACGGCGGCCTCGTCAAGGCCGACTGGCAAAAGCGCCTGCCGCACAACTCTGCCCCCTACACCTCGACCATCGTGTTCCTAGTGAAGAAGGGCAACCCCAAGGGCCTGAAGGACTGGGACGACCTGGTCAAGCCCGGCGTGCAGGTGATCACCCCCAACCCCAAGACCTCGGGCGGCGCCCGCTGGAACTACCTGGCCGCCTGGGAATTCGCCAAGCGCAAGTACGGCGGTGAAGCGAAGGCCAAGGAATTCGTCGGCAACCTGTACAAGAACGTGCCCGTGCTCGACACCGGCGCGCGCGGCTCGACCATCACCTTCGTGCAGCGCGGCGTGGGCGACGTGCTGCTGGCCTGGGAAAACGAAGCCTTCCTGGCGCTGAAGGAATTCGGCCCCGAGAAGTTCGAGATCGTCGTGCCGTCGATCTCCATCCTGGCCGAGCCCAGCGTGGCGGTGGTCGACAAGGTGGTCGACAAGAAGGGCACGCGCGCCGTGGCCGAGGAGTACCTGAAGTACCTGTACTCCGACGAAGGCCAGGACATCGCGGGCCGCAACTTCTACCGCCCGACCTCGGACAAGGCCAAGGCCAAGTACGACAAGCAGTTCCCCAAGCTCACGCTGGTGACCATCGACCAGGCCTTCGGCGGCTGGGCGAAGGCGGACAAGGAGCACTTCGCCGATGGCGGCTCCTTCGACCAGATCTACGCGCCCAAGCAGAAGTAAGCGCAGCTGTTCCGGAATCGATCGCTGGTGGCACCCCGTGGGAGGGCGCCGGGGATCGCTTCGCCCTGAATTTCTCCTGAAGCCCAACGAAAGTTTCTCGTGTCCGTTCTCCTGATTGCTGGCAGCCCCTCGGCCCCGTCCCGCTCCACCGCCTTGCTCGACGCGGTGGGCGAGCGGCTGGCCCAACGCCATGCGCGCATCGAGCGGCTCGCGATCCGCGACCTGCCGGCGCAAGCGCTGCTGCTGGCCGAGTGGGCGCATCCGGCCATCGAGCGTGCCATTGCCCAGGTGGCGGCGGCCCGCGTGATCGTGGTGGCCACGCCGGTCTACAAGGCGGCCTACAGCGGCGTGCTGAAGGTCTTTCTCGACCTGCTCTCGCAGAACGCGCTCAAGGGCAAGACGGTGCTGCCCCTGGCCACCGGCGGCAGCCCGCACCACATGCTCGCGCTCGACTACGCACTGCGGCCTGTGCTGCAGTCGCTGTCGGCGCGCCACATCCTGCCGGGCGTCTACGCGAGCGATTCGCAGATCGCGCTGACGCCCGAGAACGCCTACCAGGTGCACCACGACTTGGCGGAGCGCCTGAACGAGGCCGTCGAGGTGCTCGCGACCGAAGGCCTGAAGCTGCCGGCGACCCATGGCTTCGAGCCGGTTCCCTTTTCCCGTGTGCGATGTAGCGTCTGACGACCGGGTTCCCCGCTGAACCCGGCCCCGGCCAGACCTCATTCCGTTCCCCGTTTTTCGAAGCCGCCAGCGCGCGGCCGGGGGATCGCTTTGCCTCACGTTTTTGCACCAAGGAATTCCGCATGAACCCCGTCGCTCCCGAAGACTCCGTGTTCGAAGTCGCGCCGCGCTCCTTCTGGCAGGCGCTGCGCGACCTGGCCATCAGCGCCATCGTCGTCACCGCCATCGCGCTCATCGTGAGCTTCATCTCCGCCGCCTCGGCGCACGCCCAGACGCAGACGAAGGCCAGGGGCGAGCTGCGCATCGGCTACCAGAAGTCGGCCAGCCTGTTCGTGCTGCAGAAGGCGCAGGGCACGCTCGAGAAGAAGCTCTCGCCGCTGGGCTTCGGCGTGAAGTGGGTCGAGTTTCCGGCCGGCCCGCAATTGCTCGAAGGGCTGAACGTGGGTGCGGTCGACGTGGGCTACGTCGGCGAGGCGCCGCCCATCTTCGCGCAGGCCGCGGGGGCGAAGTTCGTCTACTTCGGTTACGACCCGGCCGCACCGCGCGCCGAGGCCATCCTCGTCACCAAGGATTCGCCCATCCGCTCCGTGGCCGACCTCAAGGGCAAGAAGGTCGCGCTCAACAAGGGCAGCAACGTGCACTACCTGCTCGTGAAGCAGCTCGAGAAGAACGGCCTGAAGCTCTCCGACATCCAGCCCGTGTACCTCGCGCCCGCCGATGGCCGCGCCGCTTTCGAGAGCAAGAACGTCGACGCTTGGGTGATCTGGGACCCGTTCCAGGCCGCCGCCGAGAAAGCCACCGGCGCTCGCGTGCTGGCCGATGGCGCGCCGGACGTGGTCAACAACTACCAGTACTACCTGGGCGAGCGCGGCTTCGTGAAGAAGCACCCGCAGGTGATCGACGCGCTGTTCGCCGATTCGGTGGAGCAGGGCATCTGGCTCAAGAAGAACCTGCGCCAGGCCGCCGAGCTGATCGCGCCGCTGCAGGGCCTGCCCGTCGATGTGGTCGAGCTGGCGCTGCGCCGCTACGAGTTCAACGTGAAGCCGATCACCGCGGCCGTCGCGGCCGACCAGCAGCAGATCGCCGACACCTTCTTCGCGCTGAAGCTCATTCCCAAGCCCATCAAGGTCAGCGACGCGGTCGTCACGGCCCAGCCCTGAACAGTTTCGAAGGACCCCATTCCATGACCCGCATTGCCATTCCCCGCCGCCGCCTGCTCCAGGGCGCAGCCGCCGCCCTCGCGCTGCCATCGTCGTTCGCCGCGCTGGCGCAGAGCCCCGCGCGTCAGTTGCGCATCGGCCACCAGAAGGGCTACCTGAGCGTGCTCAAGGCCCGCGGCACGCTCGAGAAGCGGCTCGCACCGCTGGGCGCCACCGTGAAGTGGACCGAGTTCACGGCCGGCCCGGTGCAGCTCGAGGCGCTGAACGTCGGCTCGATCGACTTCGGCGACGTGGGCGAAGCGCCGCCCATCTTCGCGCAGGCCGCCGGCGCGCCGCTGGCCTACGTGGGCGCCACGGTGCCGCGCCCGAAGACCGAGGCGGTGCTGGTGCCCAAGGGCTCCGCCATCCAGACCGTGGCCGACCTCAAGGGCAAGAAGATCGCGCTCAACAAGGGCTCGAACGTCCACTACTTCATCGTCAAGCTGTTCGAGAAGCACGGCCTGGCGTACAGCGACCTGAACCTGGTCTACCTGCCGCCGGCCGACGCGCGCGCCGCCTTCGAAAAAGGCTCGGTCGACGCCTGGGTGATCTGGGACCCGTTCCTGGCCGCCGCGCAGCAGTCACTCGACGCGCGCATCCTGGCCGACGCCGTGGGCGTGGTCGGCAACCGCGCCTATTACTTCTCGTCGCTCGACTACGTGGCGAAGAACGCCGACGTGCTGGCCATCGCGATCGAAGAGGTCAACAAGATCGACCAATGGGGCGCCGCCCATCGCAACGAACTGGCGACCGAGCTGTCGGCCATCTGGGGCCTGCCCAAGGCCGTGGCCGACCTGTCGCAGGGCCGCACGGCCTACGGCACCGGCCCGATCACCAAGGCCATCCTGGCCGAGCAGCAGCAGATCGCCGACACCTTCTTCGCGCTCAAGCTGATCCCCAGAAAGATCAACGTGCTCGAAGCCGCCGGCGCGGGGATCGCGTGATGGCTGCCGTGTTGTCGACTGCGCTGCACGAACGCGCCGGCCACGTGCTGGCCATCACGGCGCGCGCCTGGGGCGTCGTGTCTGCGGCGCGCCGCCTTCCTTTCCTGCTTGCCGTCTGAACGGGCAAGCCAACGAACGATCGAGAGTTTCCGATGCAGATCTTCTGGTTCCTCCCCACGCACGGCGACAGCCGTTACCTCGGCACGAGCGAAGGCGCGCGCGCCGTCGACCTGCCGTACCTGCAACAGATCGCCGGCGCGGCCGACCACCTCGGCTACGAAGGCGTGCTGATTCCCACCGGCCGCTCCTGCGAAGACCCGTGGGTGATCGCGTCCAGCCTCATCGGTGCGACGAAGAAGCTCAAGTTCCTGGTGGCCGTGCGCCCCGGCCTGCACCAGCCCAGCCTGGCCGCGCGCATGGCCGCGACCTTCGACCGGCTCTCGGGCGGGCGCCTGCTTGTGAACCTCGTCACCGGCGGCGACCAGGCCGAGCTGGAAGGCGACGGCGTGTACCTCGACCATGCGGCGCGCTACGAGCAGTCGGCCGAGTTCATCCGCATCTGGCGCGAGATCATTGCGCGCAGCCACGAGACCGGCACCTACGACTACGAAGGCAAGCACCTGAGCGTGAAGGGGGCGCGGCTGCTGTTTCCGCCGGTGCAGAAGCCGCACCCGCCCGTGTGGTTCGGCGGCTCTTCTGCGGCGGCGCATGACCTCGCGGCCGAGCAGGTCGATGCCTACCTGACCTGGGGCGAGCCGCCCGCGGAAGTGTCCAAGAAGATCGCCGACGTGCGCGCCCGCGCCGAGCGCCAGGGCCGCAGCGTGCAGTTCGGCATCCGCCTGCACGTGATCGTGCGCGAGACCGAAGACGCCGCCTGGAAGGCCGCCGAAGAACTCATCAGCCGCGTTGATGACGAGACCGTCGCGCGCGCCCAGGCCGCCTTTGCGCGCATGGATTCCGAAGGCCAGCGCCGCATGGCCGCGCTGCACGCCGGCGGCGCCAAGCGTGGGCGCGCCGACCTGGAGATCGCGCCCAACCTCTGGGCCGGCGTGGGCCTGGTGCGCGGTGGCGCGGGCACGGCGCTGGTCGGCGACGCCAAGACCGTGGCGGCGCGCATCGAGGAGTACGCGGCGCTGGGCATCGACAAGTTCATCTTCTCGGGCTACCCGCACCTCGAAGAGGCCTACCGCTTCGCCGAGCTGGTGTTCCCGCTGCTCTCGCGCAAGGCGAAGACGCAACTCGCGGGCGGTTCGCTGAGCGGCCCCTTCGGCGAAGTCGTCGCCAACCTCGACGCGCCCTCGCGCCTCGTCTCCCAAAGCTGAGGACACGCATGACCGAACAAGTACAGGACCTGCCGGCGGTGGCGCCGGCATCGAACACCGCAGGGGACGCGGGCAGCGCGCTGCGAGGCTTCGGCCTCAACGTCGCGAAGCGGCTCATCCCGTGGCTGGTGCCCGTGGGGCTGATCGTCGTCTGGCAGATCGCCTCGTCGCTGGGCTGGCTCTCGACGCGGGTGCTGCCGGCACCGCTGGACGTGGTCAAGGCCGCATGGTCGCTCACCGTGTCCGGCGAGCTCTGGACGCACGTGAAGGTGAGCGCGGGCCGTGCGCTTGCGGGCCTCGCCATTGGCGGCGGCGCGGGGCTCGCGCTGGGCCTGCTCACGGGCTCGGTGAAGTTCTTCGAGACGCTGCTCGACTCCACCATCCAGATGGTGCGCAACATCCCGGCACTGGCGCTGATTCCGCTGGTGATTTTGTGGTTCGGCATCGACGAGTCGGCCAAGCTCTTTTTGATCTCGGTGTCGGTGTTCTTCCCGATCTACCTGAACACCTTCCACGGCATCCGCAACGTCGACCCGCAGCTCATCGAGATGGGGCGCACCTACGGCCTGTCGCGCTGGCAGCTGTACCGCGAGGTGATCCTGCCGGGCGCGCTGTCGTCGATCCTCGTGGGCCTGCGCTTCTCGCTGGGCCTGATGTGGGTGATCCTCATCGTGGCGGAGACCATCTCGGCGCAGGCCGGCATCGGCTACCTCACGATGAACGCTCGCGAGTTCCTGCAGACCGACATCGTGCTCGTGGGCATCCTGCTGTACGCGCTGCTCGGTAAGCTGGCCGATCTGTTTGCACGCGGCCTGGAGCAGTGGTGGCTGCGCTGGCACCCTGGCTACCAGAAGAAGCCGGCGAAGTGAGGGCAGGGGACATGAACCATCTCATCAATCGACGTACCGCCTTGGCGACGCTGGGTGCGCTGAGTGCGGGTGCCGTGCTGGCGCAGCAACAACGGCCTGCCACGGTGCGCTTCGGCTACCAGAAGTCGTCCACGCTGATCGCGCTGCTGAAGGTGCAGGGCACGCTCGAGAAACAGCTCGCACCGCTCAATGTTTCGCTGAGCTGGCACGAGTTCACCAGCGGCCTGCCGCTGCTCGAGGCGCTGAACCTCGACAACCTCGACATCAGCGCCGACGTGGCCGACACCGTGCCCGTGTTCGCACAAGCGGCCGGCGCCGACCTGACCTTTCTGGCGCAGGAAGCGCCATCGCCAGCCGCGCAGGCCATCGTCGTGCGCGACGAGTCGCCGCTCAAGACCGTGGCCGATCTCAAGGGCAGGAAGGTCGGTTTCGCGAAGGCGGCCGGCGCGCACTACCTGCTGATCGCCGCGCTCGAAAAGGCCGGCCTGTCGTTCAAGGACATCGAGCCCGCCTACCTCACGCCGGCCGACGGCCGCGCCGCCTTCGAGCGCGGCGCCATCGACGCCTGGGTGGTGTGGGACCCGTTCCTGGCCGCCGCGCAGCGCCAGTCGAAGGTGCGCATCCTGGCCGACGGCGCGGGCATCGCGTCGTACCAGCGCTACTACCTGGCGAGCACCAAGTTCGCGAAGGCGCGGCCCGACGTGCTGCGCGTGGTCTACGCCGAGCTGGAAAAAACCGGCAAGTGGGTGAAGCAGCACCCCAAGGAAGCCGCGGCCCTGCTCGCGCCCGTGTGGGGGCTCGACGCCCCGACCATCGAGCAGGCCAACAGCCGCCGCAGCTACGCCGTGCGGCCGGTGGTGGCCGGCGGGCTGGCCGAACAGCAGCGCATCGCCGATGCCTTCTTCGCCGAGAAGCTGCTGCCCAGAAAAATCGATGCGCTGAACGTGGCGCTGTTCAACCCCGGGGCCTGAATTCATGAGTGCCGTTCTGAAAGACATCCAACCCCAAGCCATTGCCGGCGGCGTGCGCCTCGAGGCGCGCGGCCTGCACAAGCGCTATGGCGCGCGCGAGGTGCTGCGCAACACGCAGCTGACCATCGAGCCGGGCCAGTTCATCGCCATCGTGGGGCGCAGCGGCTGCGGCAAGAGCACGCTGCTGCGGCTCATCGCGGGCCTCGAGGAAGCCACTTCCGGCGGTCTGTACACCGACGGCAAGGCCGTGAGCGGCCTGCACGACGACACGCGCATCATGTTCCAGGAGGCGCGCCTGCTGCCCTGGCGCCGCGTGCTCGACAACGTGACGCTGGGCCTGCCCAACGACGCCAAGGCGCGCGGCAAGGAAGTGCTCGCGCAGGTGGGCCTGGCCGACCGCGAGAACGAATGGCCGGCGCGCCTGTCGGGCGGGCAGCGCCAGCGCGTGGCCCTGGCGCGCGCGCTGGTGCACCACCCGCGCCTGCTGCTGCTCGACGAGCCGCTGGGCGCGCTCGACGCGCTCACGCGCATCGAGATGCACCGCCTCATCGAGAACCTGTGGCAACGCCACCGCTTCACCGCGCTGCTGGTGACGCACGACGTGCAGGAAGCCGTGGCGCTGGCTGACCGCGTGATCCTCATCGAGGACGGTCGCATCGCGCTCGACGAGAACATCGCGCTGGCGCGCCCGCGCTCGCAGGGCGACCCGGCCTTTGCCGCGATCGAAAAACGAATCCTCGACCGGGTGCTGCAGAAGTCCGAAGAGACCGATGTGGAAAGCACCGATGCCAGCTGGCTCACGCCCCAGGCCCACGCCCTGCGCTGGGCGATCTGAGTCGTTTCATCCATTCCCCTTTGAAAGGCAGTCGCATGTCGCAGAACTGGAAATTCGAAACCCTGTCGGTCCACGCCGGCTACTCGCCCGAGCCCACCACCCGTGCGGTCGCGCCGCCGATCTACCAGACCGTCGCCTACGCCTTCGACAGCGCGCAGCACGGCGCGGACCTGTTCGACCTGAAGGTGCCGGGCAACATCTACACCCGCATCAACAACCCGACGCAGGACGTGCTGGAGCAGCGCGTGGCCGCGCTCGAAGGCGGCATTGCCGCGCTGGCACTGGCCTCGGGGCAGGCGGCGGTGACCTACGCGATCCAGACCATCGCCGAGGCCGGTGACAACATCATCAGCAGCACGGCGCTGTACGGCGGCACCTACAACCTGTTCGCCCACACGCTGCCGCAGTTCGGCATCACGACGCGCTTCGCGGACCACCGCGACCCGAGCAGTTTCGAGAAGCTGTTCGACGAGCGCACCAAGGCGGTGTTCGTCGAGTCGCTGGGCAACCCGGCGGGCAACGTGACCGACATTGCAGCCATTGCTGAAATTGCGCACCGCCACGGCGTGCCGCTCATCGTCGACAACACCGTGCCCTCGCCGTACCTGAGCCGGCCCATCGAGCACGGCGCCGACATCGTGGTGCACTCGCTCACCAAGTACCTGGGCGGCCACGGCACCAGCATCGGTGGCGCCATCGTCGATTCGGGCAAGTTCCCGTGGGCCGAGCACAAGGAGCGCTTCAAGCGCCTGAACGAGCCCGACGTGAGCTACCACGGCGTGGTCTACACCGAGGCGCTCGGCCCGGCCGCCTACATCGGCCGTGCACGCGTGGTGCCGCTGCGCAACACAGGCGCGGCCATCTCGCCGTTCAACGCCTTCCTGATCCTGCAGGGCATCGAGACGCTGGCGCTGCGCATGGACCGCATCAGCAGCAATGCGCTGGCGGTGGCGCAGCACCTGAAGCAGAGCAAGGCCGTCAACTGGGTGAACTACGCCGCGCTCGAGGACCATGCCGACTACCCGTTGGCGAAGAAGTACTTCGGCGGCAAGTCCAGCGGCGTGCTGACCTTCGGCATCGGCGCGGGTCGCGAGGGCGGGGCGAAGTTCCTCGATGCGCTGAAGCTCTTCACGCGCCTCGTGAACATCGGCGACGTGCGCTCGCTGGCCACGCACCCCGCATCGACCACGCACCGGCAGCTGTCGCCCGAAGAACTGGCCCGCGCCGGCGTCACGGAAGACACCGTGCGCCTGTCGGTGGGCATCGAGCACATCGACGACCTGATCGCCGACCTCGACCAGGCCCTGGCCGCCGCATCGAACTGAGACAACGTTCCAAGTCATGACCACACTGCAAGCCATCCCCGACGCCGCGCTGGACCAGCTGTTTCGCAAGGCGCGCACCGTGCACGCCTTCAAGCCGGTGCCCGTGACCGACGCGCTGATCCACCAGCTCTACGACCTCGTGAAGTGGGGCCCGACCGCCTACAACGCCCAGCCTGCGCGCTACGTGTTCGTGCGCAGCGAGGAGGCCAAGGCGAAGCTGAAGCCGGCCGTGTCGGCGGGCAACACCGCGCAGACGCTGCAGGCCGGCGTGACGGTGATCGTGGCGCACGACACGCGTTTCTACGAGCACCTGCCCACGCAGTTCCCGGCCTACGACGCCAAGCCCTTCTTCGAGAAGAGCGCCGAAGCCGCGCAGGCCACGGCCTTTCGCAACAGCAGCCTGCAGGGCGCCTACCTGATCCTGGCGGCGCGCGCGCTCGGGCTCGACGCGGGGCCGCAGTCGGGCTTCAACGCCGATCTGGTCGACAAGGCCTTCTTCCCCGACGGCCGCTATCGCGCGAACTTCCTCGTCAACCTCGGCGTGGCCGACCACGCCGGCACCTTCGAACGCGGCCCCCGGCTGGCGTTCGACGACGTGGCCGAGATCGTCTGAGCGTCGGCCGTTTTCACCCACAACCCCTGTCAACCCTGAAAGAGAAATCACCATGTCCATCCAAGCCATCAACGTCCGCAACCAGTTCAAGGGCAAGGTCCGCGAGATCATCCGCGGCGACGTCGTCTCCGAAGTCGATGTCGAAACTGCCTGGGGCATCGTCACCTCCGTCATCACCACGCGCTCGGTCGACGAGCTGCAGCTGAAGGTGGGTTCCGACGTGGTCGCACTCGTGAAGTCGACCGAAGTTTCGATCGCCAAGCTCTGACGGACCCTCGGGCTTTGCGATTCCCCGGTGCTGTCTTTGGTGCCGGGGTTTTTCGTTTGAGGTCGCTGGTTCGGGGCGTGTGCCCAGGCCACCGGGTACTTCCCTCCGCGAATGTCCTCCGGCCTGCGGCCTCCCCCTTAATTTCGCTGCGGGAAGCACCCAGTGTCCTGAGCACACCGGGCGCTGTCGTTGTGCTCGCCGATCAACGACCGCTGCGCATGACGCTCACGTCGATGGGGTGCCTTGCGCAGCGAAATCAAGGAGGAGGGGCGAAGCCCCGGGGGACATTCGCGGAGCAAGGTACCCCGTCGGCGGGAGCGCGCCCTGAAGCACCCAGGCCCAGCACCCCATAGATCACAAGGTTGTTAAGAATCGACTTTTGAGTCGTTTGACCTTGGCCTTCGCACTCCTACAGTGGTGGTTATCGCCATCAAGGAAGATGGAATGACCAACGTACAACAGGAGCCGAACCGCATGTCCGTGGAAGTTGAAGATGTCATCGCCTTGCCGCCCGCTCTCGAACAGGCGCGCGCGCAAGCCATCGAAAAGAACTGGCCCTACGCCGGCGGCGTGACGCCCCCCGTGGCCTGGCAGTTGGTACAGGACGGCCACGCCCTGCTCGTGGACGTGCGCTCCGGCGAAGAACGCAAGTTCGTCGGCCACGTGCCCGACAGCCTGCACGTGGCCTGGGCCACAGGCACCGCGCTCACCCGCAACCCGCGCTTCGTGCGCGAGCTCGAAGCCAAGGTGGCGAAGGACGGCGGCAAGGAGGCCGTGGTGCTGCTGTTGTGCCGCAGCGGCAAGCGCTCCGCACTGGCGGCCGAAGCTGCGGCCAAGGCCGGCTTCACGCAGGTGTTCAACGTGCTCGAAGGCTTCGAGGGCGAGATCGATGCGCGGCAGCATCGCGGCGGGTCCGACGGCTGGCGTTTCCATGGCCTGCCGTGGGTGCAGGACTGAACCCACACCGATAGAAACACACGGGAGGAAAACACACATGGCTCAATTCGAAGTGAGTGACATCGTGCGCGCCCTGCACGAGGTGCGTGACGAGTGGCGCGATTCGCAGCGCCGTTCGCGCGAGCCCGGGGCGCGCGAGTTTCCGTCGCGCGATGCGCTGGCGCAGATCGTCGAATCGCTCAAGGGCGCGCTCTTTCCGATGCGGCTGGGCCCGCCGGATCTGCGCCACGAGAGCGAGGATTTCTACGTGGGCCACACGCTCGACGCCGCCTTGCAGGCGCTGCTGGTGCAGGCCCGGCTCGAGCTGAACTTCAACGCACGGCTGGCACCGCGCCCCGCGAGCGAGATCGATGCCGCGGCCACCGAAGCGGTGCGCCAGTTCGCGAACGCGCTGCCGGGCCTGCGCCGGCTGCTCGACAGCGACGTGCTCGCGGCCTACCAGGGCGACCCCGCGGCGCGCAGCGTCGACGAGGTGCTGCTGTGCTATCCGGGCGTGCTGGCGATGATTCATCACCGCCTCGCGCACCGGCTCTACGAGCTCGGCCTGCCGCTGCTCGCGCGCATCGTCGCCGAGCTGGCGCATGCGCAGACCGGCATCGACATCCACCCGGGCGCGACCATCGACGCGGGCTTCTTCATGGACCACGGCACGGGCGTCGTGATCGGCGAGACGGCCGTCATCGGCAAGCGCGTGCGGTTGTACCAGGCCGTCACGCTCGGCGCCAAGCGCTTCCCCACCGACGCCGAAGGCAACCTGCAGAAGGGCCTGCCGCGCCACCCGGTGGTGGAGGACGACGTGGTCATCTACGCGGGCGCCACCATCCTGGGCCGCGTGACGCTGGGCAAGGGCGCAGTCATCGGCGGCAACGTGTGGATCACCGACGACGTGAAGCCCGGTGCCAGCGTCACGCAGGCCAGCCTGCAGAACAACAGCGCACCGAAGGCGGGCAGCGTATGAAAGCCTTCGTCGAAGACTTCGGCGTCACCGTGCGCCAGCTGCGCGAAGGGCAGGGCTGGTCGCAGGAAGAGCTGGCCGAGCGTTCCGATCTGAACCGCTCGTACGTGGGCGAGATCGAGCGCGGGCGCGTGATCCCGTCGATCGTCACGGCGCAGAAGCTGGCCACCGCGCTGGGCATCAACATCGTCAACCTGCTCGCGCGTTGCGAGCAACTGGAGCAGTCGCGCCTTGCACGGCGGATCAACTTGGCGGCTATAGCCTGTTGAGGGGAAACCCGTGGTCGCCAGACACTGGCGATCACTTTTTCCTCAACCCACGGAGCCTTGATCCATGAGTGCAACAGTCGGTGGTACCACCGCCCTTGGCGACAACGCCGCCCGCCAGCTAGCCAACGCCACCAAGACCGTTCCCCAACTCGAGACCATCAGCCCGCGCTGGCTGACGCACCTGCTGCAGTGGGTGCCGGTGGAAGCGGGCATCTACCGCGTCAACAAGGTCAAGAACCCCGAGTCGATCAAGGTCACCTGCACCTCGCGCGAAGAAGAGAACCAGCTGCCGCGCACCTTCGTCGACTACGAAGAGAACCCGCGCGAGCACTACCTCAATGCCGTGAGCACCGTGCTCGACGTGCACACCCGCATCTCCGACCTGTACAGCAGTCCGCACGACCAGATCAAGGAGCAGCTGCGCCTGACGATCGAGACGATCAAGGAGAACCAGGAGAGCGAGCTCATCAACAACCCCGACTACGGCCTGCTGGCGCAGGTGAGCGAAGAGCAGCGCATCTTCCCGCTGACCGGCGCGCCCACGCCCGACGACCTGGACGAGCTGCTGACCAAGGTGTGGAAGGAGCCCGCGTTCTTCCTCACGCACCCGCTGGCCATTGCCGCGTTCGGGCGTGAAGCCACGCGCCGTGGCACACCGCCGCCCACGGTGAGCCTGTTCGGTTCGCAGTTCATCACCTGGCGCGGCATTCCGCTGATTCCGTCGAACAAGGTGCCGGTGGCCGATGGCAAGAGCAAGATCCTCTTGCTGCGCGTGGGCGACAAGCGCCAGGGTGTGGTGGGCCTGTTCCAGCCGGGCCTGTCGGGTGAGCAGAGCCCGGGGCTGTCGGTGCGCTTCATGGGCATCAACAACCACGCGATCGCGTCGTACCTGATCTCGCTGTACTGCTCGCTCGCGGTGCTGACCACCGACGCGCTGGCCGTGCTCGACGACGTCGAGATCGGCAAGTACCACGACTATCCCGACACCTACAAGTAAGCCGCGGTGAGCAGCACACCCACGTTCCCGGGCGAGGCGCCGTTCGATCCGGCCGTTCTCGCGCGCATGGCCAGCGCCATGTTCTCCGCGCCGCCGGGCGCGCAGTTTCCCGCCAACATCGCACCGCCGGGCTCGCCGCTGGTGAGCCCCGCCGGCTTCGGGCCGAGCGTGCCGGGCACGCCGATCCCGCAGGGGCAGATTCCGGGCGCCAATGTGCTGCCGGCATCGCCCACGCAGCTGCCGTCGCTCGCGAACCGCGCGCCGGCCTTGCTGCCGCATGCGGTGGCGGGCAACGGCGTGCCTGACACGGTGCTGTCGGTGGCGCCGGCCTTCGAGCCGCGTTCGGGCGGCGTGGTGCAGGGCGTGCCGCAGCAGGTGGGGGCGCCTGCGTCGCCGCAGGCCGCCTCCGCATCGCCGTTCTACTTCCTGAACCACAGCTACGGACATCCGACGGCAGGCACCGCCAGCGATGGCTTTGCGATCCACGATCCGTTCGCGGGCCTTGCCGCGCCGACGGCGCAGCCCGCATTACCGCCGAGCCCACCTGCGGCACCGGCCGGACGCGATGCGCAGTTCTACTTCGTCGATGTGGTGCGCCTGCCCAGCGGCTTCGTCACGCCGGCCAAGCCCGATCCACGTGGCTCCGACGCAGTGCCGCAGGCCGGCAGCGGCCAACATCCGCCGTTCGACGTGCACGCCGTGCGCCGCGATTTCCCGATCCTGCAGGAGCGCGTGAACGGCAAGCAGCTCGTGTGGTTCGACAACGCCGCCACCACGCACAAGCCGCAGTCGGTCATCGACCGCATCGCGTACTTCTACGAGCACGAGAACTCGAACATCCACCGCGCGGCGCATGAACTGGCCGCGCGCGCGACCGATGCCTACGAAGGCGCACGCGAGCGCGTCCGCAAGTTCATCAATGCGCCGGAAGTCGAAGAGGTGATCTTCGTGCGCGGCACCACCGAGGCCATCAACCTCGTGGCCAAGAGCTGGGGCGGCCAGCACGTGGGCGAGGGCGACGAGATCATCGTGTCGAACCTCGAGCACCACGCCAACATCGTGCCGTGGCAGCAGCTCGCCGCCGCCAAGGGCGCGAAGCTGCGCGTGATTCCGGTGGACGACTCGGGCCAGGTGCTGCTCGACGAATACCGCAAGCTGCTGAACGACCGCACGAAGATCGTCGCCGTCACGCAGGTCTCGAACGCGCTGGGCACCGTGGTGCCGGTGAAGGAGATCGTCGAGCTGGCCCATCGTGCGGGTGCCAAGGCGCTGGTCGACGGCGCGCAATCGGTCTCGCACATGCGCGTGGACGTGCAGGACATCGGCGCCGACTTCTTCGTGTTCTCCGGCCACAAGGTGTTCGGCCCGACCGGCATCGGCGTGGTCTGGGGCAAGCGCGAGGTGCTCGAGGACATGCCCCCGTGGCAGGGCGGTGGCAACATGATTGCCGACGTGACCTTCGAGAAGACCGTGTTCCAGCCGATCCCGAACAAGTTCGAGGCCGGCACCGGCAACATCGCCGATGCCGTGGGCCTGGGCGCGGCCATCGACTACGTGAACAAGGTCGGCATCGAGAACATCGCGCGCTACGAGCACGACCTGCTGGTGTACGGCATGGCGCAACTGGGCGCGATTCCCGGCGTGCGGCTGATCGGCACGGCGGCCGACAAGGCGAGCGTGATGTCCTTCGTGCTCGACGGCTACACCACCGAAGAGGTGGGCCACGCGCTCAACGACGAGGGCGTCGCCGTGCGCACGGGGCACCACTGCGCGCAGCCGATCCTGCGGCGCTTCGGCGTCGAGACCACGGTGCGGCCGTCGCTGGCGTTCTACAACACCTTCGACGAGATCGACCGGCTGGTGACGGTGGTGCGGCGGCTCGCAGGCCAGCGGCGCACGCGCTGAGCCGGCTCAGGGCTTCGATGCCAGGTGCTGCCTGAAGAAGGCGAGCACCTTGGCATTGAAGTCGGCGTGGAAGGCGACGCGGTCGAAGCCGCCGGCATCGCTGCAGATCTCCGGCAAGGCCTTGGCCATGGCCGGCGCGCAGGGCGCCAGGAAGGCGAAGTGCGCGGTGTTTGCGGGCACGTACCAGTCCGGCGCGGAAGGCAGGTTGCGGCGAACCGCTTCGACGTCGTCCAGCGTCACCCCGTCGCCGCCGCGCGCGGAAGCCCAGAGCTGGACGGGCACCGTGACCTGCTTCAGCCTCTCGGCATCGAAAAAGCTCAACGGATCGACGATCACCGCCGCCTTGATGCGCGCATCGCGCACCGGCGGCGCGGGCAGTTCCTGACGCTGGATCTGGCCGCAGAACGGAATCTTCGAGGCCGGCGTGCAAAAGCGCAGGCCCAGCTTGAAGTCGGGCACCGCGCCCGTCGCCACGAGGCCGGTGTAGCCGCCGCGCGAGAAGCCGAAGAAGCCGACCCGGTCGGCGGCGATCTTCGTGTGGCCGGGCCACGTCTTGAGCATGTGATCCGCCAGCCGGCGCATGTCGACGGGCCGCGCGGCAAATGTCGAGAGATGGCCCCGGCGCTCCATGTCCTGGAAGTTGTCGTTCGGATGGTTGATGGCGGCGACCACGAAACCCGCGTCGGCCAGCGCCACCGCCGTGTCGTGGTGGCCGAGGAACGAGCCGCCCGAGCCGTGCGACATCAGCACCAGCGGCAGCCCCGTGCCGGCGACAGGGCAGTCCTTGGTGGCCGAGATGGCGATCAGGCCGAACGCGATCTCGCCGGGCGCCGCCTCGCAAGGCGTCCACACCGCGCCGCGCAAGGCCGGTCCGTCCTTGTCGGCCGGCACCTCGATGAAGCTGAAGCCCGCGGCATGGCTCCATGCGGCAGACAGGCAGAGGGCGGCGAGCAGGGCAAGGCGATGCAAGGTCATGGCGCGCAAGGATTCGAGGGCTGAACGGGCCGCCAGTGTGCCGCCTCCGGCCCCGCGCCGCCAGCCCGTTTTGCGTCGTGCGATGCGGGCGCGCTATGCTCTGTCGCTGTCCATCACGCTGCTTGTCTTCGCATGTCCCAGCCTCAGGTTTCTTCTTCCGGTGCTCCTTCTTCTGTCAGCGATTCCTGCGATGTGTTCGTGATCGGCGGCGGCCCCGCGGGTTCGACCGTCGCGGCGCTGCTGGCGCAGCAGGGGCGCAGGGTGGTGCTGGTCGAGAAAGAGCACCACCCGCGTTTTCACATCGGCGAGTCGCTGCTGCCCGCGAACGTCGAGCTGTTCGACAGGCTCGGCGTGCGTGACCAGGTCGAGAAGATCGGCATGCCGAAGTTCGGCATCGAGTTCGTCTCGCCCGAACATGAGCACCGCAGCTATGTGGAGTTCGCCGAAGGCTGGGACAAGTCGCTCGACTCCGCCTGGCAGGTGCGCCGCTCCGAGCTCGACGAGCTGCTGTTTCGCAACGCCGCCACGCGCGGCGCCCAGGCCTTCGAGGGTTGCAAGGTGCGCGACGTGGCCTTCGACGCCGACGGCGCCACCGTGCAGGCCGTGATGGACGACGGTGCCAAGCGCAGCTGGCGCGCGCGCTTCGTGATCGACGCCACGGGCCGCGACACGCTGCTGGCCAACAAATTCCGCTGCAAGCAGAAGAACCCCGACCACAACAGCACCGCGCTGTTCGGCCACTTCACGAACGCCGAGCGGCTCGAGGGCAAGAAGGAAGGCAACATCAGCATCTGCTGGTTTCCGCATGGCTGGTTCTGGTTCATTCCGCTGGCCGACGGCACGACCAGCGTGGGCGCGGTGTGCTGGCCCTACTACCTGAAGACGCGCGAAAAATCGCTGAAGGAATTCTTCTACGACACCATCGCGCTGTGCCCGGTGCTGGCCGACCGCCTGAAGAACGCCACCCTGGTCGACGACGCGGTGCACGCCACGGGCAACTTCTCGTACTCGAGCACGCACGCCACGGGCGACAACTACCTGCTGCTGGGCGACGCTTTCACCTTCATCGACCCGATGTTCTCCTCGGGCGTGTACCTGGCGATGCACAGCGCCTTCGACGGCGCCGAGCTGGTGGCCACCGCGCTCGACCAGCCGGCCGAGTTGGCCCGCGCCCGCGAAGGCTTCGAGGCCATGATGCGCAAGGGTCCGCGCGAGTACTCGTGGTTCATCTACCGCGTGACCAACCCGACCATCCGCGACATGTTCATGTACCCCGGCAACCCGTTCCGGGTGAAGGAAGCGCTGATGTCGCTGCTGGCCGGCGACATCTACAAGGGCACGCCGATGTGGGGCGCGCTGCGCATGTTCAAGGTGCTGTACTACGGCATCTCCCTGGCCAACTTCCGCCGCACCTGGGCGGGGTGGAAGCGCCACCGCTTCAACATCCGCGACATGGGGGCGTTGAAGGGGGAGACGATCCTGAAGTCGGACTAGGCGCGCCCAGAGGCGGGTTCGCGTCGCGGGGCTACCAGCCCGTCAGGCCGGTACGGGCAGACGCCCACGCGGTGTTCGATGCGCGCAACGTCGCCACCGCATGCGCCACCCCCAGCTGCGGGCTGCTGAGCACATCGACCCCGAGGTCCGCCAACAACCCCGTCACCGGCGCCATCGACGCCTGCGCCAGCACGATCACGTCGGTCCCGTCGGCTGCGGCGCGGATCGATTCGGCCAGCGTGGTCACGTAGCGGGCGATGTCGCCGGACTGGAAATGCACCCAGGCATCGTCGACCAGCAGCGTGCTGGCACGGATGCCGACGCCGGCTTGCCGCGCGGCTGAAAGCACGAGCGACAGGGTCGGGTCGATGGTGCTTTCGACGGCGCCGACGATCAGCACGCGTGGGCCGTTGCGCACGGCGCGGTCGGCCATGGCGCGGTCGATGCGCAGGGCGGCGAAGGCGCCGCCGGTGGCGGTCTTTTCGGCGATGCCGCCGATGGTCGAGCAGGTGCACACGACCACCGAGGCGCCGTCCGAGGCGGCGTCGCGCATGGCTTCGTGGACGCGCGCCACCAGGCCGGCGTGGTCGACGCCCAGGGTGCGCGCATCGGCGAGCAGCTCTTCCATCACCAGGTGCTGCACGCGCAGCTCGGGCGCGATCTCGCGGGCCAGGCTGCCGAAGGTCTGCACATGCACCTGCGCGGTATGGAGGAAGGCGAGCGTGTCGGCCATGACGTGGCTGCCGTTCAACCGGCTTCGCGGGCGCGCCGGAACTCGTAGGCCTTCAGGTGCACGTACGCCGTGCGCAGCACCGACGGTGTGGCCGATGCGGTGCGCGGCGCGCGGGCCAGCAGGTCGCCCAGGATGTGGTCGGCCTCGACGCGCGCGCCGCGGGCCATGTCCTTGTACATGGAGGCGGTCATGGGCGAGCCGGCGGTCGTGACCACCGCGCGGCCGCGCGTGATGGCGCCGGGCCGTGGGGCAAAGCCGTTGTGGGCGGCGATGGCGCAGCACTCGTCGAAGATCGCAAGCGCCACGTCTTCGCCGCCGGCGGCCACGATGTCGCCGATGGAGGCGTGCATGAGGCTGGTGAGGCCTGCGGCCGAGGCGATGAAGACCCACTTCTCCCACATGTCCTGCGCGATGGTCTCGCTCGCGGTGGCCGTGAAGTTCGCGCCGGCGAACTGGGCCGCGATGGCGTCGATGCGCGGCGAGCGCCCGCCCGCGCGTTCGCCGTAGCTCAGGCTGTGCATGTCGTTCAGGTGCTGCACGCGGCCCTCGTCGTCGAGCGTGGCGGAGATCATGCACAGGCCGCCGAGCACGCGCGCCTCGCCGAAGCGCGCGACCAGCCGGTCGATGTGGCCCAGGCCGTTGAGCAGCGGGAGGATGACGGTGTCGGGCCCGACGGCGGGCGCGAACGAATCCATGGTGGCGTCGAGGTCGTAGGCCTTGCAGCCGACCACGACCACGTCGTACGGCCCGGCGATCTGCGGGGCCAGCACGTGCTTCGGCGTGGGCAGGTCGAGGTCGCCGAAGGGGCTGCGCACCACGAGCCCGGTCGTGGCCAGCTGGGCCGCGCGGCCGGGACGCAGTAGAAAGGTCACATCGCGGCCTGCCGCGAGCAGGCGTGCGCCGAAGTAACCACCGAGTGCTCCCGCACCCACCATCAGGAATCGCATCGCGCGCTGCCTCCGAAGAAACTGAAGATCGGAAGCGATGATGCCCCGGATCGCGCGCGGCCGCCTCAGGGGTGTTGCGAGGTCGCCAGTCGCTCGCGGGCAAAGGGCCGCAGGTCGAGGCCGTGTGCGTTCTCGCGGCCCAGCACGCGGTCGGCGATGGCGTCGCCCAGCCCGGCCGAGTGCTTGAAGCCGTGGCCCGAGCAGGCCGAGACGATCAGCACATTCGGCAGGCCGTCGAGCGCGTCGATCACGAAGCGGCGGTCGGGCGTGACGGTGTACATGCAGGCGCGGGCCTTGAGCGCGTGCCCCGCGATCTGCGGAAAGCGCCCGGCCACGCGGTGGCGGTACATGGCGGCGCTTTCTTCGGCGCTCACCTCGCGGTCGAGCGCGTCGGGCGTGGTGGCGTCGACGTACTGCTCGGTGGCGACCTTCAGCGCGGGCTGCGACGCGTCGGAGGCCGGAAAGCCGTACATGTAGTCTTCCTGCGCGTCGCCGAACATCCAGATGAAGATCGGGAAGCGCCCAGGCGCGAAGTCGGCCGCGGCGGCGGGGCCGGTGTCGAACCAGTGCATCACCTGGCGGTGCACCGAGAAGTGCGCCTGCCAGTCGGTGCGCGCCTGCCGGCCGAGGAACTCGGGCAGCCAGGCGCCGGCTGCGACCACCACCTGGTCGGCGGTGAAGCTCGCGGTCTCGGTGCGCACGCGCACGGTGTCGCCGTTGCCCACGGGCTCGACGCCCAGCACGCGCTCGCCGGTGCGGGTCTGTGCGCCGTCGGCGCGGGCCACGGCGAGCTGGGCGGCGATGGCGTCTTCGGGGCGCACGAAGCCGGCGTCGCGTTCGAGGTAGCCGATCTCGTCGCCCTGCAGGTGGAACTGCGGGTAGCGCGCGCGGATGCCGGCCGCGTCGAGCACCTCGTGCGCGATGTCGAAGCGCTCGGCGCAGGCGATGGTGCGGCGCACGAAGTCGGACTTGCCGTGGTGTTCGGCCACGCGGTCGCGCGGCGCGAGGATGAGGCCACCGGTGGTGGTCATCAACGGGCGGCCGGTGCGCGCCTCGAGCTCGCGCCAGATGGCGTGCGAGCGGTGCACCAGCGGCACGTATTCGTCGCCTTCGCCGACGGCCAGCCGCGTGATGCGCGAGTCGCCGTGCGAGGAGCCGCGGTCGTGCGGCGGCGCGAACTGGTCGATGCCGAGCACGCGCGCGCCGCGTTGCGAGAGCCGGTAGAGGGTGGCCGCGCCGAGGGCGCCCAGGCCGATGACGATCGCGTCGTAGTGGGTAGGAGAACGGGTCACGGGGCGAGAGGTTTCGTCGTCACACAAGGTTCAGGTCGAGAAACGCATCCTTCACCGCGATGGGCTGGGGAATGAGCTTCAGCTGCGCGAACACGTCGGCCAGGCCCTGCTGTTCGCGGGCGATGGCGGGCGTGGGCGCCACGACGCCATAGTGCCGCCGTTCGGTCGCCAGCGCCAGCACCTTGGGCTCGACCTTCAGCTGCGGCGCGAGCGTGGCCACCACCTCGCCGGGGTGGGCCTGGGCCCAGTCGTTGGCCTTGCGCAGCTCGGCGAACACGGTGCGCAGCGTGTCGGCGTTGGCGCGCGCGAAGGCGGGCTGCGCGAAGTGGTAGGTGCGGTTGCCGCTCAGGCCGGTGCCGTCGAACAGCAGGCGCGACTCGGTCGCCACCTGCGCGCCGGCCAGGAACGGGTCCCACAGGCCGATGGCCGCGACGCTGCCCGACTGGTAGGCGGCCACGGTGTCGGAGGCCGTGACGATGTAGACCGGCTCGATGTCTTCGTAGCGCAGGCCCGCGGCTTCGAGTGCGCGGATCAGCACGTACTGCGTGTTGTAGCCGCGGCCGGTGACGACCTTCTTGCCCTTGAGGTCGCGCACGTTGCGGATCGGCGAGTCGCGCGGCACCAGGAAGCCGACGCCGCCGGGGTAGGGGCTTTCGGCCGCGAGGTAGGCCAGGCCCTTGCCGCTGGCCTGCTGGAACACGCCGATGCCGTCGGAGGCGTGGCCGAAGTCGATGGCGCCGGCCGCCAGCGCTTCCGACAGCTGGCTGCCGCCGAGGAACTCGCGCCACTCGACGTTCACGCCGGCCGGCGCGAGCGCCTTCTCGAGCTGGCCCGTGCCCTTGAGGATGTTGAGCGTGTTGAACTTCTGGTAGCCGATGCGCAGCGTGCGGGCGCGCGTCTGCGCGAACAGCGGGGCCGACGCGGCCACGGCGGCAGCGCCGACGCCGGCGCGAAGCAGAAGGCGCCGGGAGACGGCGGGCGAGGAAGAGCGTGGGAAGTGCATGAGAAGAGCGGGGCCGCGTCGCGCGGCCGAAGAAGAAAAAAGCAGTCAGTCGGAAGGCAGAGGCTGGCCACTCTAGGGATCGATGCCTTCGCGCGCCACGAAGCTTTTGTCATTTGTTCATGCGCAACTCATCGCTGCATATGCAAGCGGAAATTGCTTCGTTGGCGCCGCACGCGGCGCTGCCTAGAGTCGCGCTCTCTTTTTCCACTTCCAGCGAAGCGCAGGCATGACCCGCAACACCCACTCTTTCACCGTTTCCAGCCTGGCCCTGGCAATCGGCGCTCTCACCACCCTGGGCAACATCGCCTGGGCCGACAAGCTCGACGACATCCGCAAGGCCGGCGTGCTGCGCGTGGCCGCGTTCGACGGCAACCCGCCCTTCGGCTACATCGATCCGGCCAGCAAGAAGCAGGTGGGCCACGACATCGACCTGGCGACCGAGTTCGCGAAAAGCCTGGGCGTGAAGATCGAACTGGTGCCGACCAACCCGGCCAACCGCATTCCACTGCTCACCTCGGGCAAGGCCGACGTGGTGTTCGCCAGCTTCACCATCACCGACGAGCGCGCCAAGGCGGTGGACTTCACCACGCCGTACTTCCTGGTCGGCCAGCAGTTCCTGGCGAAGAAGGGCGTGCTGAAGGAGGCCGCGCAGATCAAGGACATCCGTATCGGCACCGAGAAGGGCACGACGATGGAGTCGAACCTGCGCAAGAACTACCCCGACGCCAAGGTCGTGCTCTACGACGATTCGCCCTTTGCGCTGGCTGCGCTGCGCAACGGCAACGTGCAGGCCATCACCAACGACGGCGTGAAGCTCACGGCGCAGTGGAATGCGATTCCCGACAAGGAGAAGTACGAGATCCCGGCGATCACGGTGTCGAAGGAATACCTCGGCGCGGCCGTGGCCAAGGGCGAGACGCGCCTGCTCGAGACGCTCAACGCCTGGCTGGTCGACAGCGAGAAGAACGGCCGCGCCGTGGCGATCTATGACACCTGGTTCGGCCCGAACAGCAAGGCGCCGCTGCCGCGCCTGCTGAAGATCGGCGACCAGCGCGTGGCTGCCAATTGATGGGGCACGCAACGACCGGATCGATGCGGCCTTGAGCGATTTCCTGCGCGAGCACCTGCTCGCGCCCCATTACCTCGGCTGGCTGCTCGACGGCTGGCTCGTGACCGTGGGCGCTTCGCTGCTGGTGGCGGCGGGCGCCACGCTGCTGGGTGTCGTCGTGGCGGCGGGGCGCTCGTCGAGCCGGCCCGCGTGGCTGCGCGTGAGCGGCGCGTACGTCTCGCTGTTTCGCAACACGCCGCTGCTGGTGCAGCTCTTCTTCTGGTACTTCGGCGCGCCCAGTTTGTTGCCCGAGGCGCTGCGCGAAGGGCTGCTGGCGGGACGTTTCATTTCATTCGAGCTGTTGTCGGCGCTGTTCGGGCTCACGCTGTATGCGGCGGCCTACGTGGGGGAGGACATCCGCTCGGGCATCCGCGGCGTGCCCGAGGGGCAGACGCTGGCGGCGCAGGCGCTGGGCTTCACGCGCGCGCAGGTGCTGGCGCAGGTGGTGCTGCCGCAGGCGCTGCGCATCGCGTTGCCGCCGCTGCTGGGGCAGTACATGAACATCGTCAAGAACACCTCGCTCGCGATGGCCGTGGGGCTGGTCGAGCTGTCGTACGCCTCGCGCCAGGTCGAGGCGGAAACCTTCAAGACCTTCCAGGCCTTCGGGGTGGCGACGCTGCTCTACATCGTGACCATCGGCGCGATCGAGCTGCTGGCGGCGTGGGCTGCGCGTCGGCAATCGGCGGTGCCGGGGAGGGCGGCAGCATGAGCGACGCGCTGCACATGCTGTGGGACAGCCTGCCGTACCTGCTGTGGGGCGCCTTTCCGCAGGGCGAGCTGGGCGGTGCGGCGCTCACGGTGCTGCTCAGTGCCGGCTCGGGCATCGCGTCGGCGGTGCTGGGACTGGCGTGGGGCATCGGGCTGGCCATGGCGCGGGGGCCGCTCAAGCGCGTGCTGATGCTGGGGCTGGCGTTCCTGCGCGCGATCCCGGTGCTGATGCTGATCTTCTGGACCTACTTCCTGCTGCCGTTCGCGCTGGGTGTGAGCGTGCCGGGCGTGCTGTCGGTGATGTGTGCGTTGTCGCTGGTGGGCGGCGCTTACCTGGCGCACGCGGTGCATGCGGGCATCCGCGGCATTGGGGCGGGGCAGTGGGCAGCGGGGCTGTCGCTCGGGCTCACGCGCTGGGGCACGCTGCGCCACGTCGTGCTGCCGCAGGCGCTGCGGATGATGCTGCCGTCGTTCGTCAACCAGTGGGTCACGCTCGTGAAAGACAGTTCGCTGGCCTACGTGGTGGGCGTGGGCGAGCTGTCGTTCGTGGCTTCGCAGGTGAACGCGCGCACCATGGTCTATCCGGCGGAGATCTTCGTGCTGGTGGGCGCGATCTACTGGTTGCTGTGCACCGGGCTGGACCGGCTGGCCCACGGGGTCGTGCGCCGCGCGCAGGCGGGTGCGCCGGTTGTCATGAACTTTTCTGGAAAAGGTCTTGAGCGCTTCGCATAATCGTCCCGGTCATTCCGACAGCCTTTTCCATTTCAAGGAGTTCCACCCATGGCACAGACCCGGATCGCCGTCATCGTCGGCAGCCTGCGCAAGGATTCGTTCAACCACAAGCTGGCCCTGGCGCTGGCGCATCTCGCGCCGTCGGACTTCACGTTCGAGACCCTGCGCATCGACGACCTGCCGCTGTACAACCAGGACGACGACGGCAACCAGGCCGCGCAGGTGAAGCGCCTCAAGAGCGAAGTGGCCGCCGCGCAGGGCGTGCTGTTCGTCACGCCCGAATACAACCGCTCGATCCCCGGCGTGCTGAAGAACGCCATCGACCACGCCTCGCGCCCCTATGGCCAGAGCGTCTGGGCCGGCAAGCCGACCGGCGTGCTCGGCATCTCGGTGGGCGCCATCGGCACCGCGCTGGCGCAGCAGCACCTGCGCAACATCCTGGCGTATCTCGACGCACCCACGATGGGCGGCCCCGAGGTCTTCCTGCAGGCCAAGGAAGGCCTGTTCGACGACAAGGGCCACATCGGCAACGAAGGCACGCAGAAATTCCTGCAGGGCTGGATGGACAAGTACGTGGCGTGGGTCAAGGCCCATTCCGCGGCCTGATCGCAAGGCAATCGCCCATGAAAAAGCCGCCCCAAGGGCGGCTTTTTCATTCCGGTGTCGGAGCCATCTAGCTGTTGCACAAGATTCCTCGCCCCTCAGAACGAGGGGTTTCTTCGGGACCGCTAGTGGAGCGATTTAAGCCCGACCACGCCCATGACAATAAGCCCAATGCAAAGTAGCCGGAGTGCCGAAGCCGACTCTCCCAAGAGAGCCATGCCCACAATCGCTGTTCCGACCGCACCGATGCCTGTCCACACGGCGTAGGCAGAACCGACTGGCAAATGCCTCAGCGAGAAGGTGAGCAGTGACAGGCTGCCGAGAAGCGAAGCGATCGTGCCTGCCAACACCCAAGGGCGGTCGAATCTTGTGGCCGATTTCAGCCCGACGGCAAATAGGATTTCGAGTCCCCCAGCAGCGAAAAGCGCTAACCATGCGGTCGCCGCATTCATGATTGGGCCCATTCGGCTGCGAGTCGCATGCGCAAGATCAAGGGCACAGAAGCAACACGGTGCTTTGAGCGACCAACGTGAAAGGACACTTTGCTGCTGAACAGGCAGAAGTGAGCGGCCTGTTGGTCCGTCAAGTGAAATCCGACATACAAGACGAGCACAGATGCTGTGCCGTGCTCAAACGCGCGCTTACTGAGTTGGCCTCTTACTGCATGCCCACAGAAAACCAGATCCGTTGCCTGCTCGGCATCGGTTTGTTGGGCACGTCGAGAAGCTGAGGAAACTTCTTGTTGACCAGTCGTGGGATCGAATGTGATGCGCGCCATCAGTTCGTTGCGTGCAGGAGCCATCGCAACGTAGTTGCTGATTTCATTCTCAATCGCTGCTTCTCGGAGTCCTTGTGCACGCAAGGCCTCCTGGCCCTGCAGCCAAAGCGACTCCTTGGTTTCGAAGCTGACGGCGTATGGAGGCCTTGTCGGCAAGCTGCGAGCGGCTCGGAGATCAAGAAGCCGTTGGCTGTGCGTACCGCGTGCCTGCTCAAACTGCCTCCGTGACAGGGGCTGTGACCCTCTCGGTGAGCGCTGAGTTTCGGTCACTTCAGTTCGCAAGGAGCTTGCCATTGAAGACGATACGGAAGGTCCGCACAGTCAGTAGCGACAGAGCCGCGGTGAGCAGGATCAGCAAGCCCCAGGCAAGCCACGTCAGGGGCTGTGATGACTGCACGGACGCATATTTGAGTGCAGCGTTGACGAGCGCGGCAAGGGGGAAGCTGATCGCCCACCAAGCGGGACCGAATGCAATGCCCGGCCGAAACACTTTGGGCGCCAGAACCAGGAACAGGAAGAGGCCGAAATAAAAGAGCATTGCGGCGAAGGCGTCGACTTCGCCTGTGAGATTGGTGTAGGCGAGGAAGCCAACCTCAAACGGAGCCACGAGAATCATCAGAGAAGGCGTCATGGCCGCAGCGAGCGGCTCTCGCTGCACGAGTCTCACAACGATCATCGTGAACATCACCAAGGCGAGGGCCGTGCCAATGCCGGCAGCGACACGCAAAGTCTCGGCGGAGCCCGGTAGATCGGTGTAGGCGAAGGTCACGGCAATGTCCAGCGCGGCAACACCGGGAATCAACCAGGCAGGCACGGCGTGCGAGGGGTCACCCCCGCCGGATAGCAGCCGGGAAACGACGACGTAGCTCACCAGGAGTGTCGTGACGGTGCCAACGATCCACAACACCAGTCCCACCTGCCCGAAGTAGTGGCCCAGTACGGCCGACTGCAGCAACAGCGAGATGGTGATTGTTCCGAAGAAGTTGCCAGCGATGGGGTGGCGGAACTCGGCCAGGACAGCGTCGGGATGCTTCACCAGCTTGAAAAGATACGCGACCGTGATGGCCAGAAAAACGAGGCTGGAAAAGATGCTCAGGGCATCCGCGACTTGCGGGCCAAAGCCAAGAGACTGGGTGGCCAGGCGCCAACCCAGTGCAAGGCCTGAGAGGCCCATGACAGCTCCGAAAAGGTTGACAGGAAGATTTCGGATGGAACCAGTTACTGCAGGGCGGGACTGCTGTTCAGCAGAGAGGAGATCGGCGGTCATTTGTTGCTCCGTATGTTGGCGGAAAGTGCCATGTACGAAAGTTTCCGCCAACAGGCGAGGGCGCGGGCTGCAGTCCTCCGCTCTTTTCTGCCAATGTTCAAGCAGATACAGCCGACCTCGTTACAGCATGGTCAAACCCCGTGGCTTGAATTGCCAATCCCGTGAGATCCCGCCAAACTTCCGGCACGGCGCGCCCATGGCGTGCATGACGGAGCCACCCCGATGCGTATCGCCATCCTTGCTTTCCCACGTGTTCAGCTGCTTGATGTTGTCGGCCCGGCTGACATCTTTGCCGAGGCTTCGAGGCAGCTGGGAGATCCGCGCGCGTACCGTGTGCAGGTCATCGCCCCAGATGAAGGGGCACTCAAGAGCAGCAGCGGGCTGCGTCTGATGATCGATGCCACGATTGCCAGCCATCGAGGTGCGATCGACACGTTGCTGGTTGCGGGGAGTCCAGATGTGCACAGCGTGACGGGCAACGAAGCGCTCAAGACGTGGCTTCGCCAGCAATGTGGGAGGGTGCGACGCATCGGGTCGGTTTGCAGCGGTGCCTTTGTGTTGGCGGCAGCCGGTCTTCTGAGCGGAAAGAAGGTGGCCACGCACTGGAATGCAGCAGACCGACTTGCCGCGGACTATCCAACTACAGACGTTGACGCTGACGCAATATTCGTGAGAGATGGGAATCTCTACACATCGGCGGGCGTATCTGCTGGAATGGATCTCGCGCTCGCTCTGGTCGAGGAAGATCATGGGCGCGATCTCGCACTTCGCGTGGCTCGCGAGATGGTGATGTTTCTGAAGCGCCCCGGGGGCCAGTCCCAGTTCAGTGCGCACCTCGCGGCCCAGACCGCCGAGCGTTCCGCAATTCGTGAGATTCAAGACTTCGTCCTGGGCAACCTCCGGGCCGACCTCAGCGTGCCTGCGCTCGCCCTGCAAGCAAAGATGAGTGAGCGGAACTTTGCGCGGATTTTTCGACTTGAGGCTGGCATGACGCCTGCAGACTATGTCGAGAGCGTTCGAATCGACGCAGCGCGCAGGCGCATCGAGGAGTCAAACGTTTCGTTGAAGGGTTTGGCCGACGAAGTAGGCTATGCCAATGGGGACGGCCTTCGCCGCGCGTTTCACCGGCGGCTCGGGGTCGGACCTGCGGACTACCGCAAAAGATTCTCCAGCTGAAGCTCTTGGGTCTGCAGAAGGTAGCGCACCGTGAACGCTCGATTGGCCCAGACAGCTCTACGCTGCATGGGCTCAACCAAGCGGCAATGACATCCAGCTTCTTAAGCGACTGGTTCTGTTGGCTTTTGCATCAGCCAGACAAGTCCGTTCCGGCCGTGGAAGCTTCAGGCGGCTTGCGCGACGTTCTTCTGGTTCGCAGCTTCGGTCGTGGCCACGAGGATGTCGGCGCGGGCGGCGGCCAGTGCGGCGGCCTTGGGCGCGTCACCCATCGCGATGCCTTCGGCGCGCACGAAGCGCACGTCGGTGATGCCGAAGAAGCCGAAGATCACCTTCAGGTAGCTCTCCTGGTGTTCCGCGGCCTGGCCACCTTCGGAGGTCGAGTAGATGCCGCCGCGGCTCGAGGCCACGATCACGGTCTTGCCACCGGCCAGGCCGACGGGGCCCTTCTCGGTGTACTTGAAGGTGCGGCCGGCTTGCGCGAGGCGGTCGATCCAGGCCTTGAGCTGGGTCGGGATGGTGAAGTTGTACAGCGGCGCGCCGAGCACGACGACGTCGGCGGCCAGGAACTGGCTCACCAGCTTTTCCGACAGGGCGTTCTCGCGCAGCTGCGCTTCGGTCGGCTGGGCCTGCACGCCGGTCTTGATGCCGAGGGCGTCGACGCCGAAGTGCGAGGGCGCGTCCACGGCGAGGTCCAGGTACTCGACCTGGGTGTCGGGGTGGGCGGCGCGCCATGCGGCGACGGTTTCGGCGGTCAGCTGGCGCGAGGTGGAGCCGGCGGCCAGGATGCTGGAGTCGATGTGGAGCAGCTTCATGTCAGTCAATCACTTTCTGTGCAAGGTGTCGGCGCTGAGAAGTGGCCGGCGTTGGGAGAATTCTATTTTTGATGTGAGTGACTGATAAGTAGCCAAAATTTGATCAGATCGTTCTGTTGGTAGGACAATAAAGCCATGCAAGACCTCAACGACATGGTGTTCTTCGCCGAGGTGGCCGAGCGGGGCGGCTTTGCCGCCGCCAGCCGGGCGCTGGGCATTCCCAAATCGCGGCTGTCTCGGCGCGTGGCCGAGCTCGAGGAACGGCTGGGCGTGCAGCTGATGCAGCGCAGCACGCGGCGCCTGTCGCTCACGCCGGCCGGCGAGATCTACTTGCGGCATGCCTCGGCCATGCGCGACGCGGCCCAGGCGGCGGCCGAGGCGGTGGCGCAGGTGCAGACCGAGCCGAGCGGGCTGGTGCGGCTGACCTGCCCGGTCACCATCTCGCACAGCGGGCTGGCGCAGCTGATGCCGGTGTTCATGGCGCGCCACCCGGCGGTGCGCGTCGACATGCGCGTCATCAACCGACCGGTGGACCTGATCGAGGAGGGCATCGACATCGCGCTGCGCGTGCGCCCCACCATCGAGGACAGCACGGTGCTGGTGGCCAAGACCTTCGGCCACAGCCGCGGCGTGCTGGTCGCGAGCCCGGCGCTGCTGGCCAGCCAGGGCCCGGTCGACACGCCCGCCGACCTCGCGAAGCTGCCGACGGCGGCCATGTCGGTCAACGGGGAGGGGCGCTCGGAGTGGCGCCTCGAAGGCCCGGAAGGCCGCAGCCACGTGCATGTGCACACGCCGCGCTACGTGGCGGACGACCTGGCCACGCTGCAGTTCGGCGCGCTGGGCGGCGTCGGCGTGACCCTGCTGCCCGACTACATGTGCAGTGCCGACATCGAGGCGGGCCGGCTGGTGCGGGTGCTGCCCGGCTGGGGGCCGTCGCCGGTGGTGGCGCACATGGTGTTTCCGGCGCGGCGGGCGCTGGTGCCGGCGGTGCGGCGGCTGATCGACTTCCTGTCCGAACACCTGCAAAGCGAGCAGATGCGGATGTTCTGAGGCAGATTGCTATCTAAAAGATAGCGTCATAGTGGGCCTGCGCAGGTTCTATATGCGAAAAACGTCATATCCAAACAAACAGATATTCGTTTGCCATTGAAGCAGCGGTTCGCACAATCCAGGGCTTCACCCCCTCCTTGGAGCGACCATGGCAACCCTGCGACTCGGCGACACCGCCCCCAATTTCACCCAGGACTCCAGCGAAGGCCCGATCGACTTCTACCAGTGGGCCGGCGATTCGTGGATCGTGTTCTTCTCGCACCCGGCCGATTTCACGCCCGTGTGCACCACCGAACTCGGCAAGACGGCGGCGCTGTCGGGCGAGTTCGCCAAGCGCGGCGTGAAGCCCATCGCGCTGAGCGTCGACCCGGCCACCAAGCACAAGGAGTGGATCGGCGACATCAACGAGACGCAGAACACCACCGTCAACTTCCCGATCATTGCGGACGCCGACCGCAAGGTGGCCGACCTGTACGACCTGATCCACCCGAACGCCTCGACCACGGCCACGGTGCGCAGCGTCTACATCATCGACCCCAAGAAGGTCATCCGCACCACCATCACCTACCCGGCGTCGACCGGCCGCAACTTCGACGAGATCCTGCGCGTGATCGACTCGCTGCAGCTCACCGACAGCCACAAGGTCGCCACGCCCGTGAACTGGAAGGACGGCGATGACGTCGTCATCGTGCCGAGCATCCAGGACCCGGCCGAGCTGGCCGAGCGCTTCCCCAAGGGCTTCAAGGCCGTCAAGCCTTACCTGCGCATCACGCCGCAGCCCAACAAGTAAGAAGCCGCAGGACCGCGCCGTCATGCAGACTCGTGTCGTCATCGTGCCCGGTTGGCGCGACTCCGGGCCCGGCCATTGGCAGAGCCTGTGGGAAGAACGCATTCCGGGCGCGGCGCGGGTGGCGCAGGACGACTGGGCCTCGCCCAAGCGCGACGCCTGGGTGCCTGCGCTGGCCAAGCTCGTGCTCGAAAGCGAAGGTCCCGTGGTCATCGCGGCGCATAGCCTGGGCTGCATCGCCACGGCGCACCTGCCGCCCGAGGCCGCCGCCCGCATCCAGGGCGCGCTGCTGGTGGCGCCGGCCGACCCCGAGCGCCGCGCGGTGCTGTCCGACTTCGCGCCCGTGCCCTACGCGGCGCTGCCGTACCGCAGCATCGTGGTGGCGAGCAGCAACGATCCTTATTGCCCCATCCGCCTTGCCGGCGCCTACTCGCGCGCCTGGGGCAGCGAGTTCGTGCGCATGCAGAATGCGGGGCACATCAACATCGATTCGGGGCACGGAGACTGGCCGCTCGGCCTGGCCCTGCTGCAATCGTTGACCGACGAACCCGCCGCCTGGTCGGCCGGTCGTGAATTTTCAGACAACCTGGCAACCACATGACTTCCAGAATCAAGACCTTCGCTGCCGTGCTCGCGCTGGCGTCCTCCGCACTCGCCGGCAACACGGCCTTTGCCCAAGGCACGGGCCTGCTGAACGCCTCGTACGACGTGGCGCGCGAGTTCTACAAGGACTACAACGCGGCCTTCGTGGCGAACTACAAGAAGACCACGGGCAAGGACGTCAAGATCGACCAGTCGCACGGCGGCTCCAGCGCCCAGGCGCGCGCCGTGGCCGACGGCCTCGATGCCGACGTGGTCACCATGAACACCTCGACCGACATCGACTTCCTGGCCAACGCCGGCGTGGTCGCCAAGGACTGGAACAAGAAGTTTCCCGAGAACGCATCGCCCACCACCTCGACCATGCTGCTGCTGGTGCGCAACGGCAACCCCAAGGGCATCAAGGATTGGGACGACCTGGTCAAGCCGGGCGTGCAGGTCGTGATCGTCAACCCCAAGACCGGCGGCAACGGCCGCTACGCCTACCTGGCCGCCTGGGGCTACATCAAGAAGAAGGGCGGCACCGACGCCCAGGCCGCCGAGTTCGTCGGCAAGCTGTTCAAGAACGTGCCGGTGCTGGCACGCGGCGGCCGCGACGCGACCACCGCCTTCCTGCAACGCAACATCGGCGACGCGCTGATCACCTTCGAATCCGAAGTGGTCTCGATCGACCGCGAATTCGGCACCGGCAAGGTCGACTCGGTCTACCCGTCGATCTCCATCGTGGCCGAGAACCCGGTCGCCATCGTCGAGCGCACCGTCAAGAAGAAGGGCACGGGCGAGCTGGCCAAGGCCTACCTCGACTGGCTGTACTCCGAAGAAGCGCAGGAAATCGCCGCCAAGCATGCGCTGCGCCCGCGTTCGCAGACCGTGCTCAAGAAGTACGCCTCGACCTTCAAGCCGCTGCAGCTGTTCACGGTGCAGGAACTGTTCGGCAGCCTGAGCGAAGCGCAGAAGGTGCACTTCAATGACGGCGGCCAGTTCGACAAGCTCTACACGCCCGGCGCGAAGTAAATGAGCGGCGCTGCTTCTTCGGCGCTCCCGGCAGCGGGAGCGCCTTTTTCACGTGCCAACCGGGCAGGGGGCGCCAAGCGCGTGCTGCCCGGTTTCCACATCACGCTCGGCTTCACGGTCTTCTATCTGTGCCTGATCGTGTTGATCCCGTTGTCGGCGCTGGTCTTCAAGACCTTCACGATGACCTGGGAGCACTTCTGGGTGTCGGTGACCGCGCCGCGCGTGATGGCCTCGTACCGCCTGACCTTCGGCGCTTCGCTGATTGCCGCCATGGTGAACGCGGTGTTCGGCCTGCTGGTGGCCTGGGTGCTGGTGCGCTACAAGTTCCCGGGCAAGCGCATCGTCGATGCGCTGGTCGACCTGCCGTTCGCGCTGCCCACGGCCGTGGCCGGCATCTCGCTCACGGCGCTGCTCGCGGGCAACGGCTGGATCGGGCAACTGCTCGAGCCGCACGGTATCAAGCTGGCGTTCACGCCGGCGGGCATCGTGATCGCGCTGATCTTCATCGGGCTGCCCTTCGTGGTGCGCACGGTGCAGCCGGTGCTCGAAGACGCCGAGAAGGAACTCGAAGAAGCCGCCACCTCGCTGGGCGCCACGCGCCTGCAGACCTTCACGAAGGTGATCTTCCCGTCGATCGCGCCCGCGCTGCTGACGGGCTTTGCGATGGCCTTCGCACGCGCCATCGGCGAGTACGGCTCCGTGATCTTCATCGCCGGCAACATGCCGATGATTTCCGAGATCACGCCGCTCATCATCATCGGCAAGCTGGAGCAGTACGACTACACGGGTGCCACCGCGGTCGCGTTGGTGATGCTGGTGCTGTCGTTCATCCTGCTGCTGGTCATCAACGGCCTGCAAGCCTGGCAACGCAAGCGCGCAGGAGCCTGACATGAGCGCACCTTCCAAGATCATCCGCCGCGCACAGGCCGGCACCACCGAGTCGGCCTGGGTCCGCTGGACGCTGATCGGCATCGCCCTCGTGTTCATGTTCCTGTTCCTCGTGCTGCCGCTGGCGGCCGTGGCGGTCGAGGCGCTGCGCAAGGGCCTCAACGCCTACCTCGAGGCGCTGAAGGAACCCGATGCGTGGAGCGCCATCCGCCTCACGCTCATCACCGCGGCCATCGCGGTGCCGATGAACCTCGTGTTCGGCGTGGCCGCGGCCTGGGCCATCGCCAAGTTCGAGTTCCGCGGCAAGGCCTTTCTCACCACGCTGATCGACCTGCCGTTCGCGGTGTCGCCGGTGGTGGCGGGCCTGATCTACGTGCTGGTGTTCGGCGCGCAGGGCTGGTTCGGCCCGTGGCTCGCAGAGCACGACATCAAGATCATCTTCGCCGTGCCCGGCATCGTGCTGGCCACCGTGTTCGTGACCTTTCCCTTCATCGCGCGCGAACTCATTCCGCTGATGCAGGCGCAGGGCACCGACGAGGAGCAGGCCGCCATCGTGCTCGGCGCGACCGGCTGGCAGACCTTCCGGCGCGTGACCTTGCCCAACATCAAGTGGGGCCTGCTGTACGGCGTGATCCTGTGCAATGCGCGCGCCATGGGCGAGTTCGGCGCGGTGTCGGTGGTGTCGGGCCACATCCGCGGCCAGACCAACACGATGCCGCTGCACGTCGAAGTGCTCTACAACGAATACCAGTCGGTGGCCGCCTTCGCGGTGGCCTCGCTGCTGGCGATCCTGGCGCTGGTCACCCTGGTGATCAAGTCGGTCATCGAGTGGCGCCATGAGCGCGAAATGAAAGCCATCGCCGAGCTGCCGCCCGAGCGTCCCCCCGAGCCTTCGGCGGCCTGAGAAGACGAGAGAACAAGACCATGAGCATCGAAATCCGCAACATCAGCAAGCAGTTCGGCGACTTCCGCGCGCTGAACAACGTGAACCTCGACGTCGAGTCGGGCGAACTGGTCGCGCTGCTCGGCCCCTCGGGCTGCGGCAAGACCACGCTGCTGCGCATCATCGCGGGCCTGGAAACGGCCGACACCGGCAGCATCCATTTTTCGGGCGAAGACACGACCGACGTGCACGTGCGCGAACGCCAGGTCGGCTTCGTGTTCCAGCACTACGCGCTGTTCCGCCACATGACCGTGTTCGAGAACGTGGCCTTCGGCCTGCGCGTGAAGCCGCGCAAGGAGCGCCCGAGCGACGCGCAGATCAAGGCCAAGGTGACCGACCTGCTCAAGCTGGTGCAGCTCGACTGGCTGGCCGACCGCTACCCGTCGCAGCTGTCCGGCGGCCAGCGCCAGCGCATCGCGCTGGCCCGCGCGCTGGCGGTGGAGCCCAAGGTGCTGCTGCTGGACGAACCCTTCGGCGCACTCGACGCCAAGGTGCGCAAGGAACTGCGCCGCTGGCTGCGCCGGCTGCACGACGAGCTGCACGTCACCTCGATCTTCGTCACGCACGACCAGGAAGAAGCACTCGAGGTGGCCGATCGCGTGGTGGTCATCAACAAGGGCCGCATCGAGCAGGTCGGTTCGCCGCAGGACGTGTGGGACAAGCCCGCGAGCCCGTTCGTCTACGGCTTCCTGGGCGACGTGAACCTGTTCCACGGCCGGGCCGACAACGGCGCGGTGCAACTGGACGGCATGCGCATCGACTCGCCCGAGCACAGCAGCGCGCGCGACGCCAAGGCGTTGGCCTACGTGCGCCCGCATGACCTGGATGTGACCCGCTACGTGTCGGGCGCCACCGGCATCGTCGCCACGCTGTCGCGCGCGATCGTGGTCGGACCGATCGCGCGGCTGGAACTTGAGCCCACCGAAACGAATCCAGATAATCCGGGCTCCGGAACCATCATCGAAGCGCAACTCCCTGCGCAACAGTTCCGCGACCTGGGCTTGAAGGAAGGCGACACCGTCGTCGCCAACCCCCGCAAGGCCAGGGTGTTCGTAGAAGAAGATTGGGTATCTCCTTGATCCATTGGTACTTCGGCGCGCCGCGCCGCGCGCTCGGGCTGATCTGCCTGGCCTGTGTCCTCATGCTGGCCTTCGGGCTGTATCTGCAGCACGTGGTCGGGCTCGAACCCTGCCCGATGTGCATCGTGCAGCGCTATGCGCTGATGCTGGTGGCGCTGTTCACCGGCCTGGCGGCGCTGTTCAACAGCCGCGGCCTGCAGGTGACGGGCGGGGTGCTGGCGCTGGCGGCGGCGGTGGGCGGTGCCTACACGGCGGCGCAGCAGAGCTGGCTGCAGTGGTATCCGCCCGAAGTCGTCTCGTGCGGGCGTGACCTGTACGGGATGATCGAGACCTTCCCGCTCAAGCGCGCGCTGCCGATGATCTTCCGCGGCGGCGGCGACTGTTCCAAGATCGACTGGTCGCTGTTCGGTCTGACGCTGGCGAACTGGTCGTTCATCGCGTTCACGGTGCTGGCGCTGTTGCTGCTCACCTTGCTCTTGCGCCGGCGCACCGCGCGCTGAGTTCTTTTTCAGTAGTTGTTGCGGGGGGGGGGGGGGGGGGGGGGGGGGGG
>NZ_JBWKXQ010000032.1:56627-77911 GCF_059423125.1 Variovorax sp. GW531-E2
CCCGCTGTCCTTCGAGGGCAGCGGGCCACGCCGTTTTCAGGGGCCGCTGCGCAGGCCCGTGCAAAAAGCCCGTCAAAACGCATGCTTTAGCAGGCCTTCAGCAACCGGGGCTAGGATGAACCGCATCCCTTCCCGGGCCTCGCCGCCCGTTTCATCCCACTTCTTCACTGCATGCCCACCACTCCTTCGCGACGATCGCGCAAGTTCCTTGTCGGCCTGGCCTTGCTCGTCGTGCTGGCCATTGCGGCTTTCTTCTGGCTGAGCCCGCCGAAGAAAAGCGACTACCTCACCGCCACCGTGCAGCGCAGCGACCTGGAGAACGCGGTGCTCGCCACCGGCGTGCTGCAGGCCCTCAAGCAGGTCGAGGTCGGCGCGCAGGTGTCGGGGCAGCTCAAGTCGCTGAAGGTGGTGCTCGGCCAGACGGTGAAGAAGGGCGACTGGCTGGCCGAGATCGACCCCGTCATCTCGCAGAACACGCTCGCGCAGGAGCAGGCCAAGCTGGAGAACCTGCAAGCCCAGAAGCTCGCCAAGGAAGTGCGCGTGAAGCAGGCCGAGCTCACCTGGGCGCGCCAGCGCGAGATGCTGGCGCAGGACGCCGCCGCGCGCCAGGACCTGGAAGGCGCCGACACCGAGTTGCGCGCGCTGCGCGCCGACGCCGTCTCGCTCGACGCGCAGATCCGCCAGCAGAAACTGGCCCTGGCCTCGGCGCAGACCAACCTGTCGTACACCCGCATCGTCGCGCCCATCGACGGCGACGTGGTGTCGATCAGCACGCTCGAAGGCCAGACCGTGGTGGCCTCGTTCCAGGTGCCCACGCTGATGAAGCTGGCCGACCTGTCGACCATGACCGTGAAGGCCCAGGTGTCCGAGGCCGACGTGGTGCGCGTGAAGGCGGGCCAGCCGGTTTACTTCACCATCCTGGGCGACCCCGACACGCGCTACCACGGCACGCTGCGCGCGGTGCAGCCCTCGCCCGAGAAGATCAACAACGCCGTGTTCTTCAACGCGCTGTTCGACGTGCCCAATCCCGAGCGCACGCTGCGCGTCGACATGACGGCGCAGGTCGCCATCCTGCTGGGCGAGGCCAAGCAGGCGCTGACCGTGCCGCTCACCGCGCTCGGCGCGCGCGACAAGGACGGCCGCCACGAAGTGCGCGTGCTGCTGTCCGACCAGCGCGTGGAAAAGCGGCAGGTGCGCGTGGGCATCAGCAACAACTTCCAGGCGCAGGTGCTCGAAGGCCTGAAGGAGGGCGACAACGTCATCACCGGCGACGCCTCGGCGCTGGAGAAGACCGACGGCAATGACAGCGGCAGCCGGAGGCCGCGCCAGTGACGCAGCCGCTGCTGACCCTGCGCGGCATCGGCCGCAGCTTTCCCTCGGGCGAGCAGGAGGTCCAGGTGCTGAAAGATGTCGACCTGGACATCGGCCACGGCGAGATGCTGGCCATCGTCGGCGCCTCGGGCTCGGGCAAGTCGACGCTCATGAACATCCTCGGCTGCCTCGACCGGCCGAGCACCGGCACCTACACCGTGTCGGGCCAGGACGTCGGCACGCTCGACAGCGACGCGCTCGCCGCGTTGCGGCGCGAGCACTTCGGCTTCATCTTCCAGCGCTATCACCTCATGCAGCACCTGACGGCCACCGGCAACGTCGAGGTGCCCGCCGTCTATGCCGGCACCGAGGGCTCGGCGCGCGACGCGCGGGCACGGCAACTGCTCGCGCGCCTGGGCCTGGAAGACCGCACCGAGCACCGGCCGAGCCAGCTTTCGGGCGGCCAGCAGCAGCGCGTGAGCATCGCGCGCGCGCTCATGAACGGCGGGCAGGTCATCCTGGCCGACGAGCCCACCGGCGCGCTCGACAGCAAGAGCGGCCAGGAGGTCATCGGCATCCTGCGCGAGCTGCATGCGCAGGGCCACACGATCATCATCGTGACGCACGACATGCAGGTGGCGCGTTGCACCGAACGCATCATCGAGATCGCCGACGGCGTGATCGTCGGCGACCGGCCGAACGTGCCGACCGTGGCCGCGCCCGCGCAGACCGTCGGCGACGACACCCCCGCGCCGCCCGCCATGACGCGCCCCATGCTGGGCATCGCGCGCTTCAGCACCGGCTGGGCGCGTTTCTCCGAAGCCTTCCGCATGGCCTGGCGCTCGATGATGGCGCACCGCATGCGCACGGCGCTGACCATGCTGGGCATCATCATCGGCATCACCTCGGTGGTGTCGATCGTGGCCATCGGGGAGGGCGCCAAGCGCTTCGTGCTGGCCGACATCAAGGCCATCGGCACCAACACGCTCGACATCTACCCGGGCCACGACTTCGGCGACGACAAGGCCGCGAGCATCCGCACGCTGCTGCCCGCCGACCTGCAGGCCATCGCCGCGCAGCCCTACGTGCACAGCGTCACGCCGACCACCATGCGCAGCCTGCGCCTGCGCTACCGCAGCGCCGACGTCAACGGCAACGTGAACGGCGTCAGCGACAACTTCTTCAGCGTGCGCGACATCCAGATGGCCAGCGGCACGGACTTCGACGCCAACGACGTGCGGCACCAGTCGCAGGTGGTGGTGATCGACCAGAACACGCGGCGCAAGCTCTTTCCCGACGGCACCGATCCGGTCGGCAAGATCATCCTGGTGGGCAGCCTGCCGTGCACCGTGATCGGCGTGGCGCAGGAAAAGAAGAGCATGTTCGGCGAGAACAAGTCGCTCAACATCTGGCTGCCCTACAGCACGGGTGCAAGCCGCCTGTTCGGCCAGCAGCACTTCGACAGCATCACCGTGCGCATCCGCGACGACCAGCCCACCAAGGCGGCCGAAGAGAGCATCGTGCGGCTGCTCACGCTGCGCCACGGCGGCAAGGACTTCTTCACCTTCAACATGGACAGCATCGTGAAGACGGCCGAGCGCACGAGCCAGTCGCTCACGCTGCTGCTGTCGCTGATCGCGGTGATCTCGCTCGTGGTGGGCGGCATCGGCGTGATGAACATCATGCTGGTGTCGGTGACCGAGCGCACCCGCGAGATCGGCATCCGCATGGCCGTGGGCGCACGCCAAAGCGACGTGCTGCAGCAGTTCCTGACCGAGGCCGTGCTCGTGTGCCTGGTCGGCGGTTTCATCGGCGTGGTGCTGTCGTACGGCATCAGCTTTGTGTTCTCGCTGTTCGTGAAGCAATGGCAAATGATCTTTTCGCTCGGGGCCGTGGTGTCGGCCTTCCTGTGCGCGTCGCTCATCGGCGTGCTGTTCGGGTACCTGCCGGCGCGCAATGCCGCGCGGCTCGACCCCATCGAGGCACTGGCGCGTGAGTAGCGCGCGACCGACCCTGGCGGGCCTCGCCATTGCCCTGGCGCTTGGCGGCTGCACGCTGTTTGCGCCGGAGCGGCGCGAACATCGACCGCTCGGCGTGCCGCAGGCCTGGCAGCAGCAACAGCCCCTGCCGCAGAACGCAGCAGCCGTGCCGCAGGCCCGCTGGTGGACCGCCTTCCACGACGCGCGGCTCGACACCCTGATCGACAGCGCCCTGCGCACCAACAACAACCTGGCCGCCGCCGGCATCCGCGTGCAGCGGGCGCAGCTGCAGGCCGGCCTGGCGAACACCAACCTCACGCCGGGCGTGACGGGGCAACTGGGCACCCAACGCAGCTTCGACCTGAAGCGCGGCGGCGTGGCCGCATCGAGCGCGAGCTCCTCGCTGAACCTGAGCTACGAGATCGACCTGTGGGGCCGCCTGTCGGCGCAGCGCAGCGTCGCCGACTGGGAGCTGCAGGCCACCCAGTCCGACCGTGAGGCCACGGCGCTGGCGCTGGTGGGCACGACGGCCGGGCTGTACTGGCAGACCGGCTACCTGAACCACCGCATCGCGCTGAGCGAAGCCGGCATGGCCGATGCACGGCGCATCCAGGCGCTGGTGCGCGCCAAATATGCGGCAGGCGCCGTGTCCGGGCTCGACGTCGCGCAGGCGGGCCAGAACCTTGCGAGCCAGGAAGCGGCACACACGCAGCTGCTGCAACAGCGCGTCGAGGCGCGCAACGCACTGGCCATCCTGTTCGACATGCCGCCCGATGCCCCGAGGGACGAGCCCTCACAACTGCCGGAGACCGCCTTGCCCGTGATCGATGCCGGACTGCCCGCCAGCCTGCTGGCCCGCCGGCCCGACCTGCGTGCTGCGGAGCAGCGTCTGCGGTCCTCGCTGGCGAACGTCGATGCCACGCGCACCAGCTTCTATCCGGTGCTGAGCCTCACGGGTTCGCTGGGCGCGGGGAGCAATGCCCTGGGCGAGGTGCTGAAGAACCCGATCGCCACGCTGGGCGCCGGTCTGGTGTTGCCGTTCCTGCAATGGAACACCGCGCGGCTGACCGTCGCCGTGTCGCAGACGCAGTACGAAGAAGCGGTCGTCGGGTTCCGCCAGTCGCTGTACACCGCGCTGTCTGAGGTGGAAAACACGCTGTCGTCGCGAACGCAGTTGCAAGACGAAAGCGTGAAGCTGGCCCTGGCGCTGCAGCAAGCGCAACGCGCGGAAGCCTTGTCGGAAGTGCGTTACCGCGCCGGCGCCACCGCGTTGCAGCCCGTGCTCGACGCCAAGGACAAGCGCCGCGCCGCGGAGGTGTCGCTGGCGCAGAACCGTCTGAACCAGCTCAACGCGACGATGACGCTCTACAAGGCATTGGGCGGAGGCACGATCGTCGAGTAGCGGAAGAAGGACAGGGTGCTTTCACGCCACGGCAGGTGCCCGGCAGGCGGTGCGGTGTGGGCGGCCCCTCTGTGCCGCCGAGGAGCGCAGCGTTTCGCGGATCAGGGCTCGCAGCTGTTTGAGCGAAGCGAGTTCTGCGAGACCCCGCGAAACGCGAGCACCGCAGGGCAGCCGCGAAGCGGCCGGCACAGTGGGGCCGACCGCGCCGTACCGCCTGCCGGGCGCCCCTCCAAAGAGGCCTAAGCCTGAAACGGCGGCGCCCCCCGCACCTTCCGAATCAACAAACCAGGCAGCCGCAAGACGAACTCGATCATCAACCGCGTGTGCATCCAGGTCAGCAGCACGTTGTCCCGCCCATAGCGAAAGTGCGACACCCCGCCTTCCTCTGCCGTCAGGTACTTCACAGGCGCATCGATGTTCACCGGCTTGACCCCACGCCAGGCCAGCCGCACGACCGCCTCGGTATCGAAGTCGAAGCGCCGCATCCACGGTTGCCGCGCCATCACAGCGATCAGGTCGACCACCGGGTACACGCGAAAGCCGTAGAGCGAATCGCCGACACCCGCGAACAGCGTCTCGAGCTGCGTCCAGCCGTTCGACACCCGTCGCCCCCGCACCCGCAGCAGCGGTGCGCTGGCGTCGAATACGGGCCGGCCCAGCACCATCGTCTCGGGCCGCGCCAGCGAGGCGTTCATGAAAGAGGGGATCAGGTCCGCCGGATGCTGCCCGTCGGAATCCATCGTGAGCGCGTGCGTGAAGCCGGCGTCCTTCGCGGCCCGCAAGCCGTGCAGCACCGCCGAGCCCTTGCCCTGGTTCTGCGGCAGCACCCACACGCGCAGCCCCGGATCGCTGGCCGCCATCTGCTGCAGCCGCTCCCCCGTGCCGTCGTCGCTGCCATCGATCACCACCCACACCGGGTTCCATTGGGCCCGCGCGGCCGCGACCGTCGAGAACAGGCGCTCGCCCGTGTTGTAGCTGGGGATCAGGACAAGGTGGGTGCGCGAGGCGTCTGCTGGCATTCGGGGGACGCGTCGGTGGCGCGCTGCTCCATGTGTTGACGGAAATAGTGTTCCAGCTCGACCTGCAACGCATCGCTGTCCTGCGTCGGCGCAAAGCGCTTGCCCAGCCGCAGCGTGAAGACGATGGGCAGCGGCGGTACGCGCCACAGCGGCCAGCCCTTGCCGAGGTAGGGCGAGTCGGTGTCGATGAACACGGTCTGGATCGGCGCCTGCGCCAGCTTGGCGATCAGCGTGGTGCCGGGGCGGAAGGGGTTCAGCGGCGGCGTCACCGTGCGCGTGCCTTCGGGAAAGATCACGAGTTGGCCGCCCTGGCGCAGGTCGTTGACCGCCAGGCGCACCATCGTGCGGGCCGACTTGTTGCTGATGTAGCGCGCCAGCCGGGCCCCCGCGCCGAGGAAGATGTTGCCCATCAGCTCGGCCTTCATGATGCAGGCGCTGCGCGGCAGCCGCGCCACCAGCAGCAGCGCATCGAGCATGGTCGGGTGGTTGGCCACGAAGATCACGCCGGGCTCGTTGCGCATCGGGTCCAGGCACGAGGCGTCGATGCGCATCATGCCGGTGACGGACGCGAGCCACCAGAACATCCGGTAGGCAAAGGCGATGGTCATGCGGCCCAGCGCGCGCGCCGGTACGGCGGGCATCACCGGGTACAGCAGCATGGCGACGAAGTTCCAGACCAGCGAGATCAGGCCGAGGAACAGCAGCAGCGCATAGAGCATCAGCGCGAGCGGGATCGACGTGAGAAGACGCAGCACGTTCATGGGTGGTGTCGGTCGAGCAGGCGGACGGCGGGCCGCTCAGGCGGCCTGCAGCCGGCCGGCGGCGACCGTGTGGGCCTCGATCTCGACCAGCAGATCGCTGCGGCAGATGTCGGCTTCGAGGTACACCGCATGGCGGGCCATCGGCGACTGGGCGCCGAGCGCGGCTTCGATCACCTCGCGCACGGCCTCGGTGTCCGACGGATGCCGCACGTACACCACGCAGTCGAGCGCATCGAGCGAGAAGCGCGCCGTGGTCTGCGCATGGGCGGAGGCGATCACGGCCTCGAGGTTGCGCAGCGTTTCGCGGGCCTGCTCACGCACGTCGCCATGGTGCACCGTTTCGTGCCCGACGATGCTCGCCGTACCCGAAATGAAGAGCGCGACCTGGCCGTCGCCGATGTCCGCCAGCGCGGCGCGCGAGAAGGTCGGCGAGCGCGGGCCGTAGGTTTCGGGATAGCGGTAGGCCGACACCTGCCGCGGGTTCTCGACCGGCAGCGGCGCGGCACGTCCCGCGAGAAAACGGATCGACAGCGCGCCCTGGCGGATGCCCAGCGCGCAGGCGGCCGGGGCACCTTCGAAGGCGGCGCGGCCGGCCTCGAAGAAGGCCTCTTGCCGGCCGAGGTTGAACTGACGATACCGCTCGAGACCGCCGCCGTCAGCGTTGATGCGCGGCAGGTAGTTCCAGATGCGCTGCAGGTGCGGCGTGCCCGCCTGCTCGAGCGTGCGGAACAGGTCGCGGTAGGCGCGCTGCGCAAGCTCGGTCAGGCCCTGGCCTTCGACGGCTTCATCGAGGTCGATGGCGCCGAGCAGCCAGTGCCCGTCGGTGCGCCAGCGCGCGATGCCGGTGGTGCCCGACCTGACCTGGGTTCCGTCGCCCACGTGCCACACATCGGCCATCGCGCCTCGCGGCGACAGCACGCGCGCGTTGACCGTGGGCATCCAGGCGACGCCGTGCGGCGTGCCGTAACCGAGCGCGGCAAAGGGCGCATGGCTGTGCGTGGCCAGCGCAAGGCTGTCCGGCAGCGAGAGGCGCTCCACGCGCAGGGGGGAATGAAGGTGGTCGTCCTGGGGGCGCACGTTCATCGAACCTCGTCGGCGGTGGATTCGGGCTTGCGGCCGGTGTAGGCAGAGAAGACCCCGAGGCTCGCATGCCGGCGCACGTCGCTGAAGCCGGCGGCGCCCAGCGCCTGCATGACGCGCTCGGGCGGGATGCAGGCCTCGATGGTGTCCCAGTAATAGCGCCACAGCTCCGAGGTGTCGCTGCGGCGGCCGACCACGCGGGCGATCAACGGCACCACGGCGCGCATGTAGCCTTTCAGCAGCGCGGTGGCGATGCGGCCCTCGGGCTTGGTGATCTCGAGCACCACCACGCGCCCGCCCGGGCGCAGCACGCGATGGAATTCGGAAAAGGCGGCGGCCACGTCGCTGATGTGGCGCATGGCGTAACCCATGCTCACGAAATCGCAGCTGGCGTCGGGCCGGGGCAGGGCCTCGGCGACGCCTTGAATGAGTTCGACGCCGGGCAGCCGGACCTGGCCCATCATGCCCACGCTGGGGTCGACGCCGGTGAGCTTGCCGGTGGAGCCGATGAGCTTCAGCGCTTCGCGGGCGACGAGCCCGGTGCCGATGCCCACGTCGAGCACCTGGGCGCCCGCCGTGAGGCCGGCCTGCTTCAGCGCGTCGCGGCGGTACGAGGGGCCGGTGCCGAAGGCCAGCACGGCTTCGATGCGGTCGTAGTCCGCGGCCGTGCTGTCGAAGATGCGCCGCAGGAACGCCTGGTGCTCCGCTTCGGTGTTGTAGTACAGCGGCAGCGGGGCGTGCGGCGGCAGGGCGTCGGGATTTCCCGTACCGGCAATGGGCGATGGCGTCATCGAACAATTATCACCAAAAGGTCCGGGCCGAAATCCCGGGCGCCGGGGGAGCGTTGTGTGCGCCGGACAGTAAACTCCACACTTGCTTTGAAAACACACGACAGCGAGAGAGAAAGCCATGGCCGGACATAGCAAGTGGGCAAATATTCAGCACCGCAAGGGCCGCCAGGACGAGAAACGCGGCAAGCTCTGGACCCGCGCCATCCGTGAAATCACGGTGGCGGCACGCGCCGGCGGCGCAGACCTCAGCGCCAACCCCCGGCTGCGGCTGGCGGTCGAAAAGGCCAAGGCGGTCAACCTGCCCATCGACACCGTCAAGCGCAACATCGACAAGGCCACGGGCAACCTCGAAGGCGTCAATTACGAAGAAATTCGTTACGAAGGGTACGGCATCGGCGGCGCGGCGATCATCGTCGACACCATGACCGACAACCGCGTGCGCACCGTGGCCGAAGTGCGCCACGCCTTCTCCAAGCACGGCGGCAACATGGGCACCGAAGGCTCGGTGGCCTTCCAGTTCAAGCACTGCGGCCAGATCATCTTTGCGCCCGGCACCAGCGAGGACAAGGTCATGGAAGTGGCCCTGGAAGCCGGCGCCGAGGACGTGATCACCGACGACGACGGCGCCATCGAGGTGCTCACCGCCATCGGCGACTTCGAGGCCGTGAAGAACGCGCTCGAAGCCGCGGGTCTGAAGCCCGACGCCGCTGAAATCACGATGCGCGCCGAGAACACCGTGGACGTGACCGGCGAAGACGCCGCCAGGATGCAGAAGCTCCTCGACGTGCTCGAGGACCTGGACGACGTGCAGGACGTTTATCACAACGCCGCACTGTCCGACTGAGCGAATAAATGATGGATCCACAGCGACAAACGAAAGCCCGCGAATGAAGGTACTGGTGATTGGAGGAGGGGGCCGCGAGCACGCATTGGCGTGGCGGCTGGCGCAGGGCAACCGGGTCAGCCGCGTCTACGTGGCGCCCGGCAACGGCGGCACCGTGAGCGACGAACGCTACGACTGCATCGACATCACCGAGCCCGCCGCGCTGCGCGAGTGGGCGATGGCCGAGAAAATCGCGCTGACCGTGGTTGGCCCCGAGGGGCCGCTGGCGGCCGGCGTGGTGGACGAGTTCCGCGCGCACGGCCTGCGCATCTTCGGCCCGACGCAGGCCGCTGCGCAGCTCGAAAGCTCCAAGGCCTTCTCGAAGGCCTTCATGAAGCGCCACAAGATCCCGACGGCCGAATACGAGGCCTTCACCGACGCAGCTGCCGCCCATGCGTACATCGACGCCAAGGGCGCACCGATCGTCGTCAAGGCCGACGGCCTGGCCGCCGGCAAGGGCGTGGTGGTTGCCATGACGGCGCAGGAAGCCCACGAAGCTGTCGACTTCATGCTGGTCGACAACAAGTTCGGCGTGTCGCACAACGAAGGCGGCGCGCGCGTCGTCATCGAAGAATTCCTGCAAGGCGAAGAAGCCAGCTTCATCGTGATGTGCGACGGCAAGAACGTTGCCGCGCTGGCCACCAGCCAGGACCACAAGCGCCTGCTGGACGGCGACGAAGGCCCGAACACCGGCGGCATGGGCGCGTACTCGCCCGCGCCCGTGGTCACGGCCGAGGTGCATGCACGAGCCATGCGCGAGATCATCCTGCCGACCATCCGCGGCATGGAAAAGGACGGCATTCCGTTCACCGGCTTCCTCTATGCCGGTCTCATGATCGACGCGGCCGGCCAGCCCAAGACGCTCGAATTCAACTGCCGCATGGGCGACCCCGAGACGCAGCCGATCATGATGCGCCTGAAGTCCGACCTGTTCGAGGTGTTCTGGCACGCCACCGACGGCACGCTCGACCAGGTCGAGCTGCAGTGGGACCGGCGCGTGGCGCTGGGTGTGGTGATGGCCGCGCACGGCTACCCGCTGTCGCCGCGCAAGGGCGATCGCATCAGTGGCATACCGGCCGAGGCACCCGATGCCGTGGTGTTCCACGCGGGCACCACGCTGGAGAACGGCGAGCTCAAGACCAGCGGCGGCCGCGTGCTCTGCGTGACCGTGCTGGCCGACAGCGTCAAGCAGGCGCAGCAGCGCGCCTACGAGGTCGCGGCGCGCGTGCAGTTCGACGGTGCGCAGTACCGCAAGGACATCGGCTACCGCGCCGTCAACGCGCGCAACACGCCCCACGCCTGATGCCTGCCACCCAGCCGAAGGCGGTCGGCGACTACCTGCGCGGACTGCAGCAATCGATCATCTCGGCGGTCGAGGCGGCGGACGGCGGCAGCGCGGTGCGCGACGCCTGGCAGAAAGAGCCCGGCGAGCCGCTGCAGGGCAACGGCCTGACCTGCATCCTCGAAGGCGGCGCGCTGTTCGAGCGCGCCGGCGTCGGCTTCTCGCAGGTGCGCGGCGCCAAGCTGCCGCCCTCGGCCACGCAGAACCGCCCCGAACTCTCGGGCGCGCCGTTCGAGGCCATGGGCGTGTCGCTGGTGTTCCACCCGCGCAATCCCTACGTGCCGATCGTCCACATGAACGTGCGCATGCTGGCCGCGCAGCCTGCGGGCGGCGGCGAACCCGTGTGCTGGTTCGGCGGCGGCATGGACCTCACGCCGTGCTATGGCTTCGAAGAAGACGCGGTGCACTTCCACACCGTGTGCCGCGATGCGCTCGCACCCTTCGGCGCCGACAAGTACCCGCGCTTCAAGACCTGGTGCGACGAGTACTTCTTCCTCAAGCACCGCAACGAGCAGCGCGGTATCGGCGGCATCTTCTTCGACGACTTCGCCGAGGGCGGCATCGAGAACGGCTTTGCGCTGATCCGCTCGGTCGGCGATGCCTTCCTGCAGGCCTACCTGCCGATCGTCGAGCGCCGCCGCGGCATGCCGTACGGCGAGCGCGAACGCGAGTTCCAGCTGTACCGGCGCGGGCGCTATGTCGAGTTCAACCTCGTGTGGGACCGCGGCACGCACTTCGGCCTGCAGTCGGGCGGGCGCACCGAATCGATCCTGTTGTCGATGCCGCCGCTCGCGAGCTGGGCCTACCGGCAACAGCCCGAAGCGGGCAGCCCCGAAGCCGCGCTGTACAGCGACTTCATCGTGCGCCGGGACTGGGTGTGAACCCCACCGGTTCCGCTTTGCGCATCGGCGCCTTCGGCGGGGCCTTCGACCCGCCGCACAACGCCCACGTCGCCCTGGCCGAAGCTGCATTGGCGCAGCTCGATCTGACGGAGTTGCACGTCATTCCCACCGGCCAGGCTTGGCACAAGAGCCGCACGCTCACGCCGAAGGAAGACCGCCTGGCGATGACGCGGCTCGCCTTCGGCAACCTGCAAGGCAAGGTCGTCATCGACAGCCGCGAGGTGCTGCGCGACGGCCCGACCTACACGCTCGACACGCTGCATGAATTGCAGAAAGAGCAGCCCGGCGCACAGCTCGTGCTGGTGATGGGCGCGGACCAGGCGGCGGCTCTGCCGACCTGGCACGGCTGGCAGGATATACTCGGCATTGCTATCGTTTCTGTAGCGTATCGCGCACTATCGACGGGTGACGTCACTCGTTTTGATCCGAAACAGCTGCCCGGCCTCCCGGCTGGCGCACGTTTCGAGGCGCTTGAACTGCCTGCCGCCATGGACACCAGCGCCACCGATATCCGGCGGCGCGTGGCGTCGGGTGTGGACATTTCCTCGCTGGTTCCGCCCACGGTTGCACGCTATATTGACCAACACCACCTCTACCGCTCTGCCTGATGACCACTGAAGCCGCCGCCAAAAAAGACATCCAAAAACTCCAGCGAGCCATCATCGATGGTCTCGAAGACGTCAAGGCGCAGGACATCCAGGTATTCGACACGGAGCACCTCTCGCCGCTGTTCGAGCGCGTGATCGTGGCGTCGGGCACCTCCAACCGCCAGACCAAGGCGCTCGCGTCGAGCGTGCGCGACGCCGTGCGTGAAGCCGGCTTTGCCAAGCCGCGCACCGAGGGCGAGGAAAACGGCGAGTGGATCATCGTGGACTGCGGCGCGGCCGTGGCGCACATCATGCAACCCGCCATCCGCCAGTACTACCACCTCGAAGAGATTTGGGGCGACAAGCCGGTGCGCGCCAAGCTCGGTGCCACCAAGCCCGCGCTGGCCACCGCCTCGTCCGTCGTCAAGGGCGCCGACGAGAAGAAGACGGCCGCCGCCAAGACGCCGAGCCTGCGCCGTTCGAGCGCCGCCAAGACCGCGATCCGCGCGGCCGAGCAGGAAGCCAAGGCCGCCAAGGCCCCGGCGAAGAAGGCCGCATCGAAGACCGCGGGCAAGACTGCCGCCAAGAAGGCGCCTGCGAAGAAGTCCGCCACGGGCACCGCACGCGTGCCGGTGAAGGTCGTCGGCAAGCCGGCCGCCAAGAAGACCGCTGCGAAGAAGGCGCCGGCCAAGAAGGCGCCAGCCCGCCGCGCATGAAGCTGCTGGTGGTCGCCGTCGGGCAGCGCATGCCCGACTGGGCGCAGACTGCCTGGGACGACTACGCCAAGCGCTTCCCGCCCGAGCTCAAGCTCGAGCTGCGTGCCGTCAAGACCGAGCCGCGAGGTTCCAAGACCCTCGAAACGCTGTATGCCGCCGAGCGCGAGCGCATCGAGGGCGCCATCGCCCGCGGCATGCGCATCGTCGTGCTCGACGAGCGCGGCACTGCGCTCACCACCAAGGCGCTGGCCGCACGGCTGCAGACCTGGCAGGGCGAGGGCGACGACGTGGCGCTGGTCATCGGCGGCCCCGACGGGCTCGACCCGGCCTTCAAGGCCGCGGCGCACGAACGCATCCGCCTGTCCGACCTGACCCTGCCGCATGCCATGGCGCGCGTGCTGCTGGTCGAACAGCTCTACCGGGCGTGGTCGGTCAACGCGGGCCATCCGTACCACCGGGAATGACCACGGGGCCGGCGGTGGGGCCCACCTCGGAGACCTGAACTTGCCTGACTTCATCTACCTCGCGTCGCAAAGCCCGCGCCGCGCCCAATTGCTCGGCCAGCTCGGCGTGCGTCACGAACTGCTGCTGGCCGGCGCCGACGAAGACGCCGAGGCGCTCGAGGTCTTGCTGCCGAACGAGTCGCCCACAGCGTACGTGCAGCGCGTCACCGCCCTCAAGCTCGATGCCGCCGTTGCGCGCCGCAAGCGCCTGGGCCTGGCCGATGCGCCCGTGCTGTGCGCCGACACCACCGTCGCGCTCGGCCGCACCATCCTTGGCAAGCCCGAGGACGCACGCGATGCCGAGCGCATGCTCGCGCACCTGTCCGGCGCCACGCACCGCGTGCTCACCGCAGTCGCACTGCAGAACGGCCGTCGCCGCCATGCGGCGCTCAGCGTGTCGCGCGTGCGCTTCGCCACGCTCACCAAGAAGCAGGTAGCGGCCTACGCCGCCAGCGGCGAGCCGCTCGGCAAGGCCGGCGCCTATGCCATCCAGGGCGCAGCGGCTGCGTTCGTGGAGCACATCAGCGGCTCCTATTCGGGCATCATGGGACTCCCCATGTTCGAGACCGCGCAACTGCTTCGAGGCGTCGGTTTCAATACTTAAGACATCCATGCAAGACATCCTGATCAACTGGTCTCCGCAGGAGACCCGTGTGGCGCTGGTCGAGCACGGCGCGGTGCAAGAGCTGCACGTCGAGCGCACGCTCGAGCGCGGGCTGGTCGGCAACATCTACCTGGGCAAGGTCTCGCGCGTGCTGCCGGGCATGCAGTCGGCCTTCATCGACATCGGCCTGGAGCGCACCGCCTTCCTGCACGTGGCCGACATCGTCTCGCCGTTCACGCCGGGTTCGCGCCCGAGCGCCACGCCGCCCGAGCGCGACCACCGCAACGGTGGGCCGATGGTGCCCATCGAGAAGCAGGTGTTCGAAGGCCAGTCGCTGCTGGTGCAGGTCATCAAGGACCCGATCGGCACCAAGGGCGCGCGGCTGTCCACGCAGATCAGCATCGCGGGTCGGCTGCTGGTGTTCCTGCCGCAGGACAACCACATCGGCGTGTCGCAGAAGATTCCGCCCGACCAGCGCGAGTCGCTGCGCAACCGCATGCTGGCGCTCATCGAGGCGGCCGCGGCCGCCGAGAGCGGCGGCGTGGTGCCTGTGAACACGGGCGGCTTCATCCTGCGCACCAACGGCGAAGACGCGGCCGATGCCGAACTGGCCGAAGACATCGCCTACCTGCGCAAGACCTGGACGCGCATCCGCGAGGCCTCGAGCCGGATGCCGGCCATGTCGCTGCTGCATCAGGACCTGAGCCTGCTGCAGCGCGTGCTGCGCGACATGACGAGCGAAGACACGCAGACCATCCGCATCGACTCGCGCGAGCAGTTCGAGGTGCTGCTGAAATTCGGCCTCGAATTCATGCCGCAGGCGGCGGGCAAGCTGCAGCACTACAAGGGCGAGCGGCCGATCTTCGACCTGTACTCGGTGGACGAGGAAATCGCGAAGGCACTGGGCCGGCGCGTCGACCTGAAGTCGGGCGGCTACCTCGTGGTCGACCAGACCGAGGCGCTGACCACCGTCGACGTGAACACCGGCGGCTTCGTCGGTGCGCGCAACTTCGACGACACCATCTTCAAGACCAACCTGGAGGCCGCGCAGGCCATTGCGCGGCAACTGCGCCTGCGCAACCTGGGCGGGATCATCATCGTCGACTTCATCGACATGGCCCGCGACGACCACCGCGAGCAGGTGCTGGCCGAGTTCCGCAAGCAGCTCGCGCGCGACCGCGTGAAGACCACGGCCGGCGGCTTCTCGCAGCTCGGCCTCGTCGAGATGACGCGCAAGCGCACGCGCGAATCGCTGGCCCACATGCTGTGCGAACCCTGCGTGGCCTGCGGCGGGCAGGGCATCGTGAAGACCGCGCGCAGCGTGGCCTACGACGTGATGCGCGAGATCCTGCGCGAGGCGCGCCAGTTCACGCCGCGCGAGTTCCGCATCGTCTCGTCGCCGCAAGTCATCGAGCTGTTCCTCGACGAGGAGAGCCAGCACCTCGCCGGGCTGAGCGACTTCATCGGCAAGCCGATCTCGCTGCAGTCGGAGCCGGCGATCGGGCAGGGGCAGTACGACATCGTGCTGCTCTGAGGGGTGGATGGCGCTGCCCGTTGCAACGACGGGTCAGCGCTTCGATTCCTGGCCTTGGCGCATCCAGACGCTGGCCAGCGCGGCGGCCACCAGCATGCCGGCGATCAGCAGCAGCCCGTTCTTCGTGCTGCCCGTGCTCTGCTCGATCCAGCCCATCACCGACGGTCCGATGAAGCCGCCCACGAGGCCGCAGGTGTTCACGAGCGCCAGCCCGCCTGCCAGCGCCACGCCGGCCAGCCGTGACGAGGCGAACAGGAAGATCACCGACTGCACCACGAAGAACATCGAGCCCGTGAGACAGAAACCGGCCAGCGCGACGGCCGGGCTCGCGAAGGCCGCGATCAGCAGGCCCACCGCCATCGAGACCAGCCCGACCAGCAGCAGGCGTCGGCCGCGCTGCGGCGTGACCGCGAGCCGCGGCAGCGCAATGGCGCCGACGGCGGCGGCCACCCAGGGCAGCGAGTTGAGCGCGCCGATCTCCAGCGGCGAGAGCTTGCCGTAGGTGCCGATGATGCTCGGCAGGAAGAAGATCACCGTGTAGATGCTGATCTGGTGGCAGAAGTAGACAAAGATCGCCAGCCAGATCTGCCGGTCGACCAGGCAGGCGCGGAACGACTCGCCGACCTGTCCGTTGGCCACGTCCTCGGCGCGTTCGGCGGCGAGCTGGCGTTCGATGGCCTGCGCCTGCGGGCGCGTGAGCCAGCTGGCGCTGGAGGGGCCGTCGGGCAGCTTGCGCCAGACCACGAAGGCCAGCGCCACGGCGGGCAAGCCTTCGAGCACGAACATCCATTGCCAGCCGTGCCAGCCCCACAGGCCGTCCATCTGCAGCAGCGCGCCGCCGACCGGACCGCTGAGGATGTTCGCGATGCACACGCCGAGCAGGAAGTAGCCCGTGGCGCGTGCGCGGTCCTTGCGACCGAACCAGTAGTTCAGGTACAGCATCACGCCCGGGAACAGGCCGGCTTCCGCCGCGCCGAGCAGGATGCGCATCACGTAGAACGAGGTCTCGCCCGTGACGAAGGCCATGCCGGCCGACAGCAGGCCCCAGGTGATCATGATGCGGGCGATCCACCAGCGCGCGCCCACACGGTGCATCACGAGGTTGCTGGGCACCTCGAGCAGCGCGTAGCTCAGGAAGAACAGCCCGGCGCCCAGCCCGTAGGCGGCCGCCGAGATGCCGATGTCCACGGCCATGTGGCTCTTGGCCAGCGCGATGTTGGTGCGGTCGATGAAGCTGATCACATAGGCCAGCACCAGCAGCGGCATGAGCTTGCGGAAGATCAGCGCATTGAGCGAGGCCTGTTCGTCGACGGCCTGGCGGGCGTGCAGACCCGGCGGCGTGGCGGGGATGGATGTGTGTTGCATGGGATGTCTCTCTCCTGTCCTGTCGTGTTCTGGCGGAAGGTCGTCGGCGCGCGCCGACATGCAGATGCGGCCCGGTCGTGCGCCGGGCCGGGCGGTTCTGGCGCGGGGCTAGAAGTCGACGTTCGCCGCGCCCTTGAGCCCGAGGATCTCGCGGGCTTCGGCGGGTGTCGCGATGTCGATGTTCAGGGCCTCCAGCACGGCGCGGATGCGCAGCACCTGTTCGGCGCTCGACGCTGCGAGCCGGCCCGGGCCGATCCACAGCGAGTCTTCGAGCCCGACGCGCACGTGCGAGCCCATGGCGGCGCCGATGGTGGCCAGCGGCAGCTGGTTGCGGCCGGTGCCGAGGATCGACCATTCGAAGCGGTCGCCGAACAGCCGTGCGGCGGTGCGGCGCATGTGCATCAGGTCTTCGGGGTCGGCGCCGATGCCACCCAGGATGCCGAAGACCGTCTGCACGAAGACCGGCGCCTGCACCAGCCCGCGGTCCAGGAAGTGCCGCAGGTTGTTGAGGTGGCTCACGTCGTAGCACTCGAACTCGAAGCGCGTGCCGTTGGCGTTGCCGAGCTTGAGGATGTTCTCGATGTCGGCGAAGGTGTTCTTGAAGATCAGGTTGCGGCTGTTCTCCAGGTGCTCGCGCTCCCATTCATGCTCGAAGGACTTGAAGCGCTCCAGCATCGGAAAGAGGCCGAAGTTCATCGAGCCCATGTTGAGCGACGCGAGCTCGGGCTTGAAGGTGGTGGCCGGGCGCATGCGCTCCTCGACGCTCATGTGCGGGCTGCCGCCGGTGGTGATGTTGATCACCGCATCGGTCGCGGCCTTGATCTTCGAGAGGAAGGGGCGGAACAGGTCCGGGTCCTGCGACGGGCGGCCGTCCTTCGGGTCGCGCGCATGCAGGTGCAGGATCGCGGCGCCGGCGCGGGCGGCTTCGATCGAAGCTTGCGCAATCTCGTCGGCCGTCACGGGAAGGTGCGGCGACATGCTGGGCGTGTGGATGGCGCCCGTGGGGGCGCAGGTGATGATGGCTTTGGGGCGTTGGGCCATGAGGTGTCCGGAAAGAAGAAGTGGGAAAGAAAGGGAGCGCGAGCGGATGGATCAGCTCAGTGCTTGCGTGTGGCCGTCCACCACGAGCTCCTGGCCCGTGACGCTGGCGGCCAGGTCGCTCGCGGCGAACAGCACCATGTTCGCGATGTCCGTGGCCGTCACCATGCGGCCCAGCGCGGCCTGCGCGGTGTAGGCGCGCGTCACTTCGTCGAGCGGCTTGCCCAGCGCCTCGGCCTTGGCGGCGATCACCGCACGGATGCGCGGACCGTCGACCGCGCCCGGCAGGATCGCGTTGACGCGGATGCCATCGGCGCCGAGTTCGAGCGCCAGCGTTTTCGTGAAGCCGACGACGGCCCACTTCGAGGCGGAGTAGGGCGAGCGCCCCGGCATGCCCAGGTGCCCGGCGGCCGAGGACAGGTTGATGATGGCGGGCAGGCGGCCCTTGCGCAGCCGCGGCACGGCCAGCCGCACGCAGAGGAACTGGCCGGTGACGTTGACGGCCATCGTGCGTTCCCAGTCGGCGAGCGAGACGGTCTCGACCGGGCCGGTGGGGCCGGCCACGCCGGCGTTGTTCACCAGCACGTCGAGGCCGCCGAGTTCGCGGTCGACGGCCTCGAAGAGGCGGGCCACGTCGTCCTCGTTCGACACGTCGGCGACGCAGCGGCCCACCTCGGGCAGTTCACGCGCCAGCTGGTCGAGGCTGGCAGCCTGCACATCGCAGACGAAGACCTTGGCACCCGCCGCCGCGAAGTTGCGCACGATGTCCAAGCCGATGCCGTTGGCACCGGCGGTGACGAGCACGCGCCGGCCGGCGAGGGAGTTGTTGTTCCACATGCTGAAGAGATCCTTGAGGTCGATTTCGGAATGACGGGGATCGTATATCTGTGATCACAGATAATTCATAGGGAATACCCCGGCCATATACTTCGACGCATGAGCCTCACCGATCTCGTCACCCCCCTGAAGCGCCAGACGCTCAGCGCCAACGTCTACGACCAGTTGCGCGACCTCGTGATGAGCGGGCAGATGATGCCGGGCGAGCAGATTTCATTGCGCAGCGCGGCCGAGGCGCTGGGCGTGAGCGTGATGCCGGTGCGCGAGGCGATGCAGCGCCTGGTGGCCGAGCAGGCGCTCGAACTCACGCCCAGCCGCACCTTGCGCGTGCCCCGGATGACGGCGGCGCAGTTCAAGGAAATCACCACCATCCGCACCAACCTCGAAGGCCTGGCCACGGAGCTGGCGGCCTCGGCGTCGGGCGCGGTGGCGCTGCGCGACATCACGCGCTGGCACGACGAGTTCGCGGCCGAGATGAATGCGGCGAGCCCGGACGGCTCGAAGCTCGTCACCTTCAACAAGGAGTTCCACTTCGCGGTCTACGCCGCCGCCGACATGCCGGTGTTGTTGCAGATGATCGAGGCGCTGTGGCTGCGCATCGGCCCCATCCTCAACTACGACCTGCGGGCCGGCTCGCGCCGCGTGGGGGACAAGGTGGCGATGGCGCACCATGCGGCGCTGCTGGCCGCGCTGAAGCGCCGCGACGGCGCCAAGGCCCGGGCCGCGCTGCAGGGCGACATCGAAAGCGCCGCGGAATTCATCCTGTCGACGGGCGTGCTGGTGTCCGATGGCACGCTGCCGCCGCAGAACGCCGCGCTGGCGGCGAAGAAGGCGCGCAGTGCGGCGGGCACCGCGCGCTGACGGTCAGAGCGTCGGGTCCTGCCCCGGCGCCGCGCTGCGCACCGCCAGTGTCTGCAGCCGCGCATAGAGCCCGTCGCTCGCCATGAGCTGCTCGTGGCTGCCCTGCTCGGCGATGCGGCCTTGCTCCATCACGATGATGCGGTCGGCATGCTGGATGGTCGACAGGCGGTGCGCCACGATCAGCGTGGTGCGGCCCTGCATCAGGCGCTGCAAGGCGTCCTGCACCAGCCGTTCCGATTCGGTGTCCAGGGCCGACGTGGCTTCGTCGAGCAGCAGAACGGGCGCGTTCTTGTAGAGCGCGCGGGCAATCGCCAGCCGCTGGCGCTGGCCGCCCGACAGCTGCGTGGCGTTGTGGCCCAGCACGGTGTCGATGCCCTGCGGCAGGGTCTCGACGTGCGCGCTCAGGTTGGCCGCTTCGAGGCAGGACTGCACGCGCGCGATGTCGATGTCGCCGCCGAGCGCCACGTTGGCGGCGAGCGTGTCGTTGAGCATCACCACGTCCTGGCTCACCATCGCGAACTGGGCGCGCAGGCTCTTGAGCTGCCACTCGCTGGTGTCGTGGCCGTCGAGCAGCACCTGGCCGCCGCTGGGCTGCACGAAACGCGGCAGCAGGTTGACCAGCGTGGTCTTGCCCGAGCCCGACGGGCCGACGAAGGCCACCACCTGGCCCGGCTCGATGACGAGGTTCACGCCGTCGAGCGCGCGCTGTTCGTCGTCGCCGCGGTAGCTGACCTGCACGTTGCGCAGCTCGATGTGGCCTTGCGCGTGCGCGATGCTGAAGGTGCCCTGCGATTCCGGCGCCACCTCGTCGATGAGGATCAAGCCGCGCTCGAGGGCGGCCAGCCCGCGCGTGATCGGCCCGGCCACTTCGGCCAGGCGGCGGATCGGTGCGATCAGCATCAGCATGGCCGTGATGTAGGCGACGAAGCCGCCCACCGTGAAGCCCTGCTTGCCGCTTTGCCACAGCGCGATCATCACCACCACCGACAGCGCCAGCGAGGCCATCATCTGCGTCAGCGGCGTGGTGGCGGCCTGGGCGATGGTGGACTTCACGGCCAGGCGGTTCAGGCGCTGGCTCAGTTGTTCGAAGCGGCGCTCCTGCGCCTGCTCGGCGCCGTGCAGCCGTACCACGCGGTGGGCCAGCACGTTTTCCTCGACCACGTAGGCCAGCTCGTCGGTGGCCTGCTGGCCCTGCTGTGTGAGCTTGTACAGGCGCTTGGAGAACACCTTCATGATCCAGGAGATGCTGGGCACCAGGAAGGCGACGATGAGCGTGAGCTTCCAGTTCAGGTAGACCAGGTAGCCCAGCAGCGCAATGAGCGTGAAGCCGTCGCGCGAGAGCCCGAGCAGCGCCTGTACCAGCAGCATGGCGCCGGTCTGCACCTCGTACACCACCGTGTTCGACAGCGCACTGGCCGACTGCCGCGCGAACAGCGCCAGCTCGGCGCCGAGCAGCCGTTCGAACAGCACGCGGCGCAGCTTCTGCATGCCTTCGTTGGCGATGCGCGAAAGCGCGTACTGCGAAATGAACTGCGCGATGCCGCGCACCGCGAACAGCAGCAGCACGGCGGCCGGAATGAACCACAGCGGCATCTCGCCGCGCGTGAAGCCCCGGTCGAGCAGCGGCTTGAGCAGCGCGGCCATGAGCGGCTCGGTGAGTGCGGCCAGCAGGGCGCCGATCAGCCCCACGGCCCACCATTGGCGCGAACTGCCGAACCAGGTCATGAGTCGCGCCAGCCGGCGCATGAGGGGAGGGCGGGCGCTCTCGC
>NZ_JBWKXQ010000033.1:0-76988 GCF_059423125.1 Variovorax sp. GW531-E2
GGATTCTGGAGGTGGGGTGGGGCATCGTGGGTCTCTCGAAAAGGGAAAGGGCCTGGTCAGCAACCGAGGGCGCTGCAAACAATAGCTTTCGCTTTTGGAAATCAAATGATGCAAATGCACCATTCTTGAAACCGCGCGGCCGAGCCCCGCGCGCGTCACCGGAACATGGGATGGGCATGCGGCGCCCGGGCTGGAAGACTCCCCGCATGACCTTCACGGCCGGTGTCCCGCGCGACTTCAGCGACCTCCTGTTGCGGCTGTACCGCCTCTCGCACGAGCTGCCCATCGACGCCTTCCAGGACGCCGCGCTCGACCTCCTCAAGCCGGTGCTGCCCTTCGACTCGTCGATGTGGGGCACCGCCACCCGCACCGACCACGGCATCGACATCCACACGATCCACCTGCACAACCAGCCGCTCGAGATGGTCACGGCCTACGAGCAGGTCAAGCACATGGACACGGCCGCCGGCGAAGTGGCCAAGCAGTCGAACGCCACGCTCGCCTTCAATGCGCAGGCGTGGTTCTGCCGCGACGACCAGGCCGAGCTGCGCGACTACGGCCGCCGCTTCGAGCAGGCCAACTTCTTCATCACCTCGGATTCGAACCCGCAGACGAGCTTCGTCCACTGGCTCAGCCTGTTCCGCGCCGACCCGGAAGCCCACGGCACGGAGGAAGAGCGGCAACTGCTCGCCAGCCTCGCGCCGCACGTGATGCAGGCGCTGGCGCTGAACCGCGTGATGCACCTGGACCGCCTCGAAGCGGGCAGCGCCTCGCCCGGCGGCTCGGCCATCGGCGACCTGCGCGGCGTGCTGTACCACGCCGACCGGCTGTTCGAGGCGATGCTGAAGGCCGAGTGGCCGGCCTGGCACGGCCGCACGCTGCCCGATGCGCTGCTGCAGCACTTCCTGCAGGGCCACGCGCGCTTCAACGGGCGCGAGATCGTGGTCACGCACCGCGTCGAGCAGCGCCTGCTGTTCCTCAAGTGCCGCCATCGCTGCCGCGCCGACAGCCTCACGCCGCGCGAGCACACCATCGCCGAGCTGCTGGCGCGCGGCGACACCCACAAGGAAGTGGCCGCCATCCTGAACCGCTCGCCGGCCACGGTGCGCAACCACATCCAGTCGATCTACGACAAGCTGCAGGTGGGCAACGTGGCGGGGCTGATCCACGAGCTGCGGCTGGCGGGCTGACCGCCCTGATCCCCCAAAAGAAAAGGCGCCGACGGCGCCTTTTCTTTTCGAGTCCGCGATGCCTCTACTTCGGCCGGATCGCGTCCGCCGTGCCCTGGATGAAGGCCTTGATGCTCTCGATGTCGTCGCCCGAGAGCTTGCCCGTGAAGTCGGGCATGCCGCGCGACATGGCCGGGCCCTTGAGCACGAACTTGTCGAGGTTCTCGATGTAGGCCGGGTCGAGGTAGCCCAGGTTCGGGATGTTGCCGCCGCGGTCCACGCCCGGCACGCCGTGGCAGAACACGCAGTTGCTCACGTACAGCATGGTGCCGGCCTGGACCTTGGCGGGGTCGTACTTCACGCCCTGCACCAGCTTGGCCATGCGGTACTCGACGAACGCGGGCATCTTGGCCGTGCCGCCGACCGCGAAGGTGTAGACCGTGCCCGGGCCCTGGCGCTCGGTGGCGCGCTGCGCCAGGCCGTACACGCCGCCCCAGCCCACGGCCACCGACACGTACTGCTTGCCGTCCACCATGTAGGTCGCGGGCGCCGCCACCACGCCGGTGCCGGTGGGCGTTTCCCACAACTTCTCGCCGGTCTTCGCGTGGTAGGCCACCAGGCGCCCGTCGGCCGTGCCCTGGAACACCAGGTCGCCGGCGGTGGTCAGCGTGCCGCCGTTCCACGGCGAGGCGTAGTCCACACCCCAGGCTTCCTTCTGCTTGATGGGGTCCCAGGCCACGAGGCGGCCGAAGGGCTTGCTCGTGGGCGGCTCGACGTTGGCGAACTTGCCCAGGTTCCAGCCCAGCGCCGCGTGCGGCCGGCCGGGCGCGTTCTCATCGAACTTCCAGGCCTTGTCGTCCATCAGGTTGATCGGCACGTGCTGGGCCGGCAGGTAGGCCAGGCCGGTCTGCGGGTTGTAGGACATCGGGTGCCAGTTGTGCGCGCCGAACGGGCCCGGGATGCTGTCGCCCGGCTTCTCGTTCTGGCGCGCGGCGGGGACCTCGATCGGCCGGCCGTTCTTGTCGTAGCCCGTGGCCCAGTTGACCGCGACGAAGTTCTTCGCCGAGATGAACTTGCCGTTGGTGCGGTCGATGACGAAGAAGAAGCCGTTCTTTGGCGCATGCAGCAGCACCTTGCGCGCCTTGCCGTTCAGCTTGACGTCGGCCAGGATCATCGACTGCGTGGAGGTGTAGTCCCAGTTGTCGCCGGGCGTCTCCTGGTAGTGCCACTTGTACTTGCCGGTGTCGGGGTCGAGCGCGACCACCGAGCCCAGGTACAGGTTGTCGCCGCCCTTGGGGCTGCGCGCCTTGGCCGCCCAGGGCGAGCCGTTGCCGGTGCCCACGTACATCAGGTTGAGTTCGGGGTCGAAGGCGAAGCTGTCCCAGGCGGTGCCGCCGCCGCCGGCTTCCCAGTACTTGCCGCTCGGGTCCCAGGTCTTGGCGGCGCGCGCCATCGACTCGTCCTCGAAGGGCTTGCTCGGGTCGCCGGGCACCACGAACCAGCGCCACTTCTGGTCGCCGGTCTTCGCGTCGTAGGCGGTGACGTAGCCGCGCACGCCGTACTCGGCGCCGCCGTTGCCGATGATGACCTTGCCCTTGAACACGCGCGGCGCGCCGGTGATGGTGTAGCTGCCCTTCTGGCCCTCGATGGTGTTCTTCTCCCACACCTTCTGGCCGGTGGCGGCATCGAGCGCGATCAGCCGGCCGTCGTAGGCGGCCACGTAGACGCGGCCCTCGTACAGCGCCACGCCGCGGTTGACCACGTCGCAGCAGCCCCTGAAGCCTTTCGTGCGGTCGACCTGCGGATCGAAGGTCCAGATCTTCTGCCCGGTGCGCGTGTCGATCGCATGCACGATGCTCCACGAGGCCGTGACGTACATGATGCCGTCGACCACCAGCGGCGTGGCTTCCACGCCGCGCGTCGATTCGAGGTTGTACGACCAGACCAGCCCGAGCTGCTTCACGTTGCCGGTGTTGACCTGGTCGAGTTTGCTGAAGCGCGACTCGGCGTAGTCGAGCCCGTAGCTGGGCCAGTCGGGCGTCTTCTTCGCCGCGTTGGCGCGCACGAAGTTGCCGTCGACGCGCTTGGCGGCCGCGCCGGCGCGGTCCTGCGGGCTGGCGGCCGTCTGGGCCAGCGCCGGGGCCGCCAGGCCCAGGCACAGCAAGGCGCCCGCAAGCAGGCGCCGCCCGGAAAGAGGCTGTGTTGTCGTCTTCATCGTGGTCTGTCTCCTTCTTCGTTCTGCCTCAAGGATCGTTCGCACGGCTCCAGCCTTCACCCCCGGGATTTCCCCAGTCCAGCCTTGTTCCATTGCGGAACACATTCGAGAGGGTCCCTGAACCCGAAAGAGGCAGCGAACCCATGGCGCTCGACAGGCTCGGCACGGCGGATGCGCCGCGCCAACTCTTTGCCAGCACGCCGGCGCAGCGCGTGGCGCTGGCGCGGCAGCAGTTTTTCGAAGAAGGCGTGCGCCCCTCGGGGCTGGTCGGCGAGGCGGTCATCCAGTCGTGGATGCGCTGCAGCCGCACCCACGCCGACCGGCAGCGCGTGGTGGCCTTCGACGCCGTCACGCCCAGCCGGCTGCACACCACGCTCGCGCGCAACCGCGAGCTGCTGGACGTGGCGCGGCACGAGCTCGTGCAGATGGAGCACATGCTCGCGGGCACTGACTGCCGCGTGATCCTCACCGACCGCGACGGCGTGGTGGTGCACGTCACCAGCCAGCCCGCCGGCACGCACCAGCCCGTGCTGCGCCAGACCGCGCGCCTGGGCGTGAACATCTCCGAGCGCGTCGTGGGCACCACGGCGCCGGGCATCGTGGCCAGCACCGGGCAGGCCTGCACCGTGGACGGCGCCGAGCACTACTACGACGTGCTGTGCCACATGCAATGCGCCGCGGCGCCGATCCGCGACGTGAGCGGCCGGCTCGCGGGCGTGCTCGACCTCACGGTGGAGGCGCGACGCTTCGGCTTCGACGCGGCCTCGATGGTGGCGCTGCACGCCACCATCATCGAGAACCGGCTGCTGCAGGCGCAGTCGCGCGACCACCTGATCCTGCGCTTCCAGGCCAGCCCCACGCTGCTGGGCACGCCGCTCGAGGCGCTCGCGGGCATCGCACCCGACGGCACCATCGCGTGGCTCAACAACGCTGGCGCGCGGCTGCTGGGGCGACTGCCCGAGGCCCCCGACGACCGCGACGTGGAATGCCTGCTGGGCCACGATCTTGCGAGCCTGCTGCGGCTGGGCCGGCGCGAGGCCGCGCAGCCGCTGCGGCTGGCCAGCGGGCTTGGCGTGTGGATGCAGGCCCAGCTCAAGGGCGCGGACGGCGCGGACTTCCGGCACGCGGTGGCGATGCCGGAGATGGCGAGCGCACAGGTCGATGCGCCCGTGGCGATCGACGTGCAGGCGCAGCCGCCCGTGGCGCTTGCTCCCGCCAGCGACATCGAGCCGGTGCCGCCCACCGAAACCCTGCGCGAGCACAGCCGCAAGCTGATCGAGGACACGCTCGCGGCGCACGGCGGCAACGTGTCGCAGGCGGCGCGGCAGCTGCGCGTGTCGCGCGGCACGCTGTACCGGCGGTTGCGCGGCTGGCGCGACGACGACAGCGGCGCAGCGGACTGACGACTCAGGCGCCGGCGCGCGCCAGTGCACGCGCGCGGCGCGCCTTCGCATCGGGCTGCAGCGGCCGCAGGTAATCGTGCAGTGCCAACGCCGCCGCCCCGACGGCAGGCGCAAGTTCTTCGTAGCGCGCCGTGCGCAGTTCCGGCGCAGGCATGCCGGCGCGCTCCGCGTGCCCCTTCACGCCTTCGAACGCCGCCTGCGCGAACTCCGGATGCTCGGCGCAGACCTTGCCCCCGAGCACGATCGCGCGCGGGTTGAAGGTGACCCACAGGTTCTGCAGCAGCACGCCGAAGAACGCAGCAGCGCGCGCCATGTCCGCGCCCTCGCGCGCCAGCACGCGCGAACCGAAGAAGGCCTCGGCGCAGCCGCGCCGGCCGCACGAGCACAGCGGCCCGTCCAGCTGCAGGATGGTGTGGCCGATCTCGCCGGCCATGCCTTGCGCGCCAGTGAAGAGGCGGTCGTTCAGCACCACGCCCGCGCCCACGCCGACGTCGCTGTTGACGAAGATCAGCGGGTCTTCGCCCTCGCCCGCGGCGAACTCGTACTCGCCGAGCGCGGCGGCATCGGCGTCGTTCTGCAGCTGCACGGTGACGCCCGGCAGGCCCGCCGCGGCCAGCGCCTTTTCGAGCGCGGGCAGCAGGCTCACGTTGCGCCAGCCGAGGTTGGGCGCGAAGCGCACGACGCCCGTGCAGTCGTCCACCGCGCCGGGCACGCACACGCCGATGCTCGACAGGCGCAGGCCGCGCTCGTCGAGCTGCGCGTGCGCCGCCGCCGCCATGCGCGCGAGCTGCGCACACACGCGGGCCGGCGTGCCGTCATCCAGCGGCTCGGCCTGCGCGTGCAGCACCTCGCCCTGCAGCGAGACGCACACGAGGCGCAGCGTTTCGACGGCGATCTCCACGCCCATCAGCGCGCGCACACCGACGTTGATCTGCAGCGGCGTGGACGGCCGCCCGAGCCCGTCGGCCACGGCCGCGCCCGATTCGCTCAACCAGCCCTCGTCGAGCAGCTCGCGCACCAGCAGGCTCACGGTCGACTTGGTGAGCCCGCTTTCGCTCGCGAGCCGCGCGCGCGACAAGCCCGGCTGCGCGCGCAGCAACCGCAGCAGCACGCTGCGGTTCAGGCGCTTGAGCAGCTGCTGGTCGCCGATGGTCTTCATGTCATGCCGCTGCAGTGGCCGCGGTTGCTGCGTGGTGCGCCTGTTCCCGCCCCTCGGGCCGTTTGCCGGCAATGATCATCCCGAGCACCTCGTCCTCGGTCACGTCGGCCGTGCGGTAGGTGCCCACGAGCTTGCCGTTCTTCATCACCGCGAGCCGGTCGCTCAGCGAGAACACGTCGGGCATGTCGTGCGTGATCAGGAAGATGCCGACGCCGTCGTCCTTCAGCTGCTTGACCAGGCGCCCGACCATCGCCGTCTCTTCGGGGCCGAGCGCGGCGCAGGGCTCGTCCATGATGAGGATGCGTGCGTTGAAGTACAGCGCGCGCGAGATCGCCACCACCTGCCGCTGCCCGCCCGACAGACGCCGCACCGGGATGCGGATGTTGGTGAAGTTCTTGTTCAGGCGCTGGAACACCTTGCGCGCCTGCACTTCCATGAAGTGGTCGTCCAGCGTGTTCCACGCCGTCATCTTCTCGCGGCCCAGAAAGAGGTTCGCCACCGAGTCGAGGTTGTCGGCCAGCGCGAGCGTCTGGTAGATGGTCTCGATGCCTTGGGCCTGCGCCTCGGCGGGCGTGCGGATGTGGACCTTCTCGCCCGCGATGAGCGTGTCGCCCGAATCGATCGGGTAGGCGCCCGCGAGCATCTTCATCAGCGTGGACTTGCCCGCGCCGTTGTGGCCCAGCAGCGCGACCACTTCGCCGGGGTAGAGGTTGATGCTCACGCCGTCCACGGCCTTCACGCCGCCGAAGGCCTTGCGGATCTCGCGCAGCTCGACGAGCGGTTTTGTCTTGTCGATGTCGGCCATGTCAGTTCTCCCCGAACTTGCGGCGATAGAGCACGTCGAAGACGACGGCCACGATCAGCACCTGGCCGATGATCACCATGCGCTTGCCGATGGGCACGTCGAGCAGCAGCATGCCGCTGTCCAGCGACTGCATGATCAGCGCGCCCAGCACCGAGCCGAAGATCGAGCCGCTGCCGCCCGCCAACGCCGTGCCGCCGATGACAGCCGCCGCGATCACGTACAGCTCCATGCCCGTGCCCAGCGAGTTGGTGCCCGCGTTGAGCCGCGCGATCGACACGATGGCCGCCACCGTCACCAGCACCGCCAGCAGCGCGAACAGCATCAGCGTGACGCGCTGCACCGGAATGCCCACCAGCGCCGCCGCGTCGGGGTTGCCGCCCATCGCGAACACATAGCGGCCGAAGCGCGTGCGGTGCACGATGAACGACAGCACGATCGCCACCGCCGCCCAGATCAGCACCGGGATCGGAATGCCCTGCGGCTCGCTCTTGGACGAGATCTGGTAGCTGTTCATCACCCAGGCGAAGCCGACCACCACCGCCACCGGCACGGCCGTGAGCAGCACGTCGAGCCACAGCGCCTCGGTCGGCATGTCGTAGCGCTGGCGCGCGCGGCGCTTTTGCACCATGCGCCCGAACAGCACCAGCGCCACCAGCCCCGCGAGCACCCAGCTGGCCGTGACGCCGATGCCGCCGTCGTAGCCGCCGCCCAGGCGCTGGAAGAACTCGTCGTTCACCGGCTGCGTCTTGCCGTCGGCCACCAGGAAGGCCGCGCCGCGAAACGACATCAGCCCGCCCAGCGTGACCACGAACGACGGCACGCCCAGCACCGCCGTGAGCCAGCCCTGGTAGATCGACACCAGCAGCGCCACCGCGAGGCCGGCCAGGCAGGCCGTGGGCCACGACCAGCCCGAGGTGTACTGCAGGTAGGCAATGAGCACGCCGACGAAGCCCATCACCGAGCCCACCGACAGGTCGATGTGGCGCGCCACGATGATCAGCACCATCACCGTGGAGACGATGCCGACCACCGCCGTCTGCTGCGCGACGTTGTAGAGATTCTCGGGCGAGAGGAACACGCCGCCCGACATGATGCTGAACGCCACCGCCATCACGGCCAGCAGCACGCACATCAGGAGCAGGCGCAGGTCGATGCCGGTGCGGCGCCACCAGCCGGGTGTTGGATCGCTCATTTTCTTCAAGCCCCCTCAGGACGGACTACAGGTGCGCAACCGCCCGCCGGCTGGCCCTTGCGGGTCGGCCGGAAGCCATGTTGCGAAGAGATGGAGTGGCGCGTTCAGCCGCTCGGAAAGGGGCCAAACGCGCCGGTGGTTGCGGCGTTACTTGCAGGCCGCGGGCGCGTTCGCGCCCGAGACGCCCTTGCAGAGTTCGTCCTTCTTGATCCAGCCGGCCTTGACGATCACGTCGAGGTTGTCGCGCGTGATCGGCACCGGCGTGAGCAGGCGCGAGGACAGCGAAATCTTCTTGGCGCCGCCGGCCCAGGGCGCGGCCTTCTCGACCGGCTTGCCGGCCGCGAGCGAGACCGCCGCCGTGGCGGCTTCGCGACCGAGCTCGCGCGAGTCCTTCCAGATCGTCGCGGTCTGCGTGCCCAGCGCCACGCGGTTCAGCGCGGCGAAGTCGGCGTCCTGGCCCGACACCGGAATGCCGCGCAGGCCCTTGGCCGTGAGCGCCGCCACCGCGCCGCCGGCGGTGCCGTCGTTGGCCGCCACCACCGCGTCGACCTTGTTGCCGTTCTTGGTGAGGATCTGCTCCATGTTCTTCTGCGCGACTTCGGGCTTCCAGCCTTCGGTGTACTCGTCGCCGACGATCTTGATGTCGCCCTTCTTGATCGCGGCGTCCAGCACTTCCTGCTGGCCGGCGCGCAGGAAGTCGGCGTTCGGGTCGCTCGGCGAGCCCTTGATGATCACGTAGTTGCCCTTGGGCTTGACCTTGAGCACCTCGCGCGCCTCCATGCGCCCGACCTCGACGTTGTCGAAGGTGATGTAGAACACGCCCGGCGCCTCGATCAGCCGGTCGTACGCCACCACCGGCACCTTCTGCCGCGTGGCCTTCGTGACGGCGGGCAGGATCGCGTCCTTGTCCATCGCCAGCACGATCAGCGCCTTCGCGCCCTTGGACATCAGCCCCTCGATGTCGCCCAGCTGCTTCTCGGGCGAGCCGCCCGCGTCGGCGCTGATGTACTTCGCGCCGAGTTTTTCCAGCTGCGCCTTGATCGCGGCCTCGTCGGTCTTCCAGCGTTCTTCCTGGAAGTTGGACCAGCTCACGCCGACCACGGTCTGCGCCATCGCGCCCACGGCCGTGAGACCGAACGCCAGGGCGGCCAGGGTGTGTTTCGTTGTCAGTTGCATCGGTGTCTCTCCTCAGAACGGTGTGCCGGGGGTAGTTAGTTTGAGTGGCGAACTAACTATCCCATCGGCGGGGGGTTCCGGGCACCCGGGAATTCCCGGACGGCGCTGCCGCTCCAGATACAAATGGAAAACTCTGGGGACAGTTTCCGGACAAGCCCCCTGTTATCCACAGCGGGAACGCCCGCGCCCAAGTTGTTCCTGTTTTGATAGCACCGCGAAAGCACAGGAGCACACAGTGTCCGGGGTGTGACAAGTTGTTGTCAGGCAAGGGAAAAAGTGCCCTGTCCACAGGGCGGGTTTACCCTTATCTACTACTACTAACTTAAATAAGAAGAATAAATAGAGAAGAGAACAGGAAGCCCGCGCCCGAAAAGGAGGCCGGGCGAGGGGTCGAAGGGTTAGCCCGGTAGGTCGAATCCGTCTCGGTTGATACGATTTTTCTCAAAACGCCGATCCCCAGGGCGTTGGAGACAAGATGGACCCGAGCAACCCCCCAGGCGCCGGTGAGGCGCTGTACCGCGTCATGGTGCGCATCCGCGCCTTCGAGAACGCCGCCGAAGCCGCCAGCCAGGGCGGGGTCAGCGCCTACGGCCAACAGGCGGGCGGCGCCGCCAAGGTGCGCGGGCCGCTGCACCTGTCGACCGGGCAGGAAGCGGTGCCGGCGGGCGTGTGCGCCCACCTGCGCGCGAGCGACTACCTCACCTCCACGCACCGCGGCCACGGCCACACGCTGGCCAAGGGCGCGGACCTCACGCGGATGATGTGCGAGCTGTTCGGCAAGGCCACGGGCTTCAATGGCGGCAAGGGCGGCTCGATGCACATCGCGGATTTCTCGGTGGGCATGCTGGGCGCCAACGGCGTGGTCGCGGCGGGGCTGCCGATCGCGGTCGGCGCGGCGCATGCGCAAAAACTCTTGAAGCACGGCGACGACATCACGGTCTGCTTCTTCGGCGACGGCGCGATCAACCGCGGCCCGTTCCTCGAAGCGCTGAACTGGGCCCGCGTGTACGACCTGCCTGTGCTCTTCGTCTGCGAGGACAACCGCTGGAGCGCCACGACCGCAAGCGGCCCGATGACGGCCGGCGACGGCGCCTCGGCGCGCGCCGCGTCGATGGACATCGCGGCCACGCAGGTCGACGGCAACGACGTGTTCGCGGTGCATGCCGCCGCCGCGCGGCTGGTGGCCGAGGTGCGCAGCGGCGCGGGGCCGCGCCTGCTGCACGCGCTCACCTACCGCGTGAAGGGCCATGTGTCGGTCGATCTCGCGGCCTACCGCGACCCGGCCGAGCTGGCCGCCGCACTGGAAACCGACCCGATCGCGCGCGCCCGCGGCCACCTGCTGGACAGCGGCGTGGCCGCCGCGACGCTGGACGCCATCGAGAACGCCGCGCGCGACGAGGTGGACACGGCCCTGGCCGTGGCCGACGCGGCGCCCTGGCCCGAAGCCGGCGCCGCCTTCACCGACGTGCAGACCACGGGAGCAGGCCAATGGCTGTGACGACGCTGAGCTATTCCGAAGCCGCCGTGCGCGCGCTGCAGCAGGAGATGGACGCCGACCCGCGCGTGGTCGTGCTCGGCGAGGACGTGGGCCGCGGCGGCATCTTCGGTCAGTACAAGGGCCTGCAGCAGCAGTACGGCGCCGAGCGCGTGATCGACACGCCGATCAGCGAGGCCGCGATCATGGGCGCCGGCGTGGGCATGGCGCTCGCGGGGCTGCGCCCCGTGGTCGAGATGCGCGTGGTCGACTTCGCGCTGTGCGGCATGGACGAGCTGGTGAACCAGGCCGCGAAGAACCGCTTCATGTTCGGCGGCCAGGGCCGCGTGCCGCTGGTGGCGCGCATGCCGGGCGGCATCTGGGATGCGTCGGCGGCGCAGCATTCGCAGTCGCTCGAGGCCTGGTTCGCCCACCTGCCGGGCGTGGTGGTGGTGAGCCCCTCGACGCCGCAGGACAACCACGGCCTGCTGCGCGCGGCGCTACAGTGCGGCGACCCGGTGGTCTACATCGAGCACAAGACGCTGTGGGGCCTGCGCGGCGAGGTGGACGACACGCTGGCCGTGCCGCTGGGCCAGGCGGCGCGCGTGCGCGAAGGCAACGCGCTCACGCTCGTGAGCTGGAGCAAGCAGATGCAGCCTTGCGCCGCCGCCTGCGACGCGCTGGCGGCCGAGGGCATTGCGGTGGACCTGATCGACCTGCGCACGCTGTGGCCGTGGGACCGCGAGACGGTGCTGTCGTCGTGCGCGCGCACGGGGCGGCTGCTGGTGGTGCACGAGGCGGTGCAGGCGGCGGGCTTCGGCGCCGAGATCGCCGCGAGCGCGGCCGAGGCCACGGGCTGCCGCGTCGCGCGGCTGGGCGCGCCGCGCATTCCGGTCGGCTACGCGCCGGTGCTGGAGGCGCAGTCGCGCGTGGGCGTGGACGCGATCGTGGCGGCGGCGAAGAAGCTGGCCGGCTGAACCACGAGAGCACGAACGGCCATGGACCCGCTCTTCTTCAAGCTGGTGCGGGTCGTCAACCTCACGGCGCGGCCGTTCCATGAGCGCGTGGGGCGCGAGCACCAGCTCACGCTGAACGAGTGGCGCGCGATGGCCGTGCTGGCCGCGCAACCGGGGCTCAGCGCCACGCAGGTCGCCGACCTCACCGGCCTGGACAAGATGGCCGTGAGCCGCGCGCTGGCGGGCCTGAAGCGCCACCAGCGCGTGCAGCGCCGCAGCGACCCGACCGACCAGCGCTGCAGCCGCCTGTACCTCACGGCCGCCGGCAAGGCGCTGCACGCCACCGTCGGCGCGCTGGGACGGCAGCGCGAGGCCGAGCTGTTCGCGGGCGTCGACGCGAGCGAGCTGGCCCGCCTGAGCGACACGCTCGACACGCTGATCCGCGCGGTGGAGCGCGCGCCTGACCCCGGCGCCATCGATCAGACCGTGTAGCCGCCGTCCACGCTCAGGTTGGCGCCGGTGACGAAGCCGCCGTCGGGGCCCACGAGGTAGGCGACCATGCCGGCGATTTCTTCGGCGCGGCCGTGGCGCGGCAGCACCATCACGTCGTGCATCGAAGCGGCGCGCGGGCCGGTGGCGGGGTTCATGGCGGTGTCGATGGGGCCGGGCTGCACGTTGTTCACCGTGATGCCGCGCGCGCCGAGGTCGCGCGCCAGGCCGCGCGTGAGGCCGACGATGGCGGCCTTGCTCATCGCGTAGACGCTGGCGCCCGCGTCCAGCACGCGCTCGGCGTTGATGCTGCCGATGTTGACGATGCGGCCCGTGCCATCGCCCATGTGGCGCGCGGCGGCCTGGACGGCCACGAAGGTGGCGCGCACGTTGACGTCGATGGTGCGGTCGAAGTCTTCGAGCGAGAAGGTGTCGAGCTCGCCGCCGAGGTACACGCCGGCGTTGTTCACCAGGATGTCGAGCCGCTCGAAGGCGCGTGCGCCCTGGGCAATGGCGGCCGTGAGCGCAGCGGCGTCGCCGGCGTCGGCGCGGATGGCCAGTGCGCGGCCGCCGGCGGCCTGGATCTCGCCGGCGAGCTTGTCGGCCTCGGCCTGTGCGCTGACGTAGGTGAAGGCCACGGCCGCGCCGTCGCGCGCCAGCCGGCGCACGATGGCGGCGCCGATGCCGCGCGAGCCGCCGGTGACGAAGGCGACCTTGCCGGCCAGGACGGGGGAGGAGGAAACAGAGGTGGAAGCCATGATTTTTCCGATCAGTTGGAGGAGGAAGGCCTTCAGTGTCGGAATTCCATTCCCTTTGCGGTAGCCATCAATCGGCCCGATCAGATTCAACCCAAAGTTGAAGATGAGCGACAGAATGGCGGCATGGAACCGCTCAATCACCTCGAATCCTTCGTGCAGAGCGCCGAGGGCGGCAGCTTCTCGGCGGCCGCGCGGCGCCTGGGGCTGACGCCGGCGGCGGTCAGCAAGAACGTGGCGCGGCTCGAGGCGCGGCTGGGCGTGCGGCTGTTCCAGCGCAGCACGCGCCGGCTCACGCTGACCGAGGCCGGCGAGCGTTTCCTGGCGCAGGTCGGCGGCGCGCTGGCCACGCTGCAGGACGCGGTGGCCGGCCTCGCGCAGGACGACGGCCAGCCCTCGGGCACGCTGAAGGTGAGCATGGGCCAGGCCTTCGGGCGCGAGCATGTGCTGCCGTTCATGGGCGACTTCCTCGCGCGCTACCCGGGCATCGTGCCCGACTGGCATTTCGACAACCAGCAGGTCGACCTGGTCGGCGAGGGCTTCGACGCGGCCATCGGCGGCGGCATCGCGCTGTCGCCCGGCGTGGTGGCGCGCGAGCTGGCGCGCATCCACGTGGTCGCGGTGGCGGCGCCGGCCTACCTGGCGGGGCGCGCGCTGCCCGCGCACCCGTCCGAGCTGGCGCGCTTCGACGTGCTGCTGCGCCGCTCGTCGCCCACGGGCCGGCTGCGGCCGTGGACGCTGCGGCATGCGAGCGGCGAGGAAACCATGGTCGACCTGCCGGCGCGACCGCGCGCGATCTTCAACGACCCCGAGGCGATCGCGCAGGCGGCGCTGCTGGGGCTGGGCGTGGCGATGCTGCCGATGCCTTTCGTGGAACGCGGCCTGCGCAGCGGCGCGCTGGTGCGGCTGCTGCCCGGGTGGTACCAGGATTCGGGCGCCGTGTGGATCTACTACCCGAGCAAGAAGCTGCTGCCGCCCAAGACGCGGGTGTTCGTCGACTTCGTGCTGGCGCGCTTTCGCGAGGCGCGCTTCGCGCAGCGGATGCAGGTGGGCTGAGCGGCGATGTCCATCGAAGGCCGGGGTTTTTACTCGCGACGCCTTTGGCGCCCCCCTGTACAAAGGCGCGCATGACTTCCATCTCCCGCTCTTCTTCTTCCGTCACTTCCTCCACCCGCCGCTTCGCGCTCGTCGCCACGGCGGCGGCCACCCTCGCGCTGCTGGGCGGCGCGGCGCACGCGCAGGCCACATGGCCGACCAAGCCGGTGCGCATCGTCGTGCCCTTCGCGGCCGGCGGCACCACCGACATCCTGGCGCGCGCCGTGGCGCCCGAGCTCTCGAAGGCCTTCGGCCAGCAGTTCATCGTGGACAACCGCGCGGGCGCCGGCGGCAACGTGGGCGCCGAAATCGTCGCGCGCTCGCCCAACGACGGCTACACGCTGCTGATGGGCACGGTGGGCACGCACGGCATCAACCGCGCGCTGTACCCCAAGCTGCCCTTCGACCCGATCAAGGACTTCGTGCCGATCACCCTGGTGGCCGCCGTGCCGAACGTGATGGAGATGAACGCCGAGAAAGCCAAGTCGCTGAACATCCGCAACGTGCAGGACTTCCTCAAGTACGCCAAGGCCAACCCGGGCAAGCTCAACATGGCCTCGAGCGGCAGCGGCACGTCGATCCACCTGGCGGGCGAGCTGTTCAAGAGCATGACGGGCACCTTCATGACGCACATCCCGTACCGGGGCTCGGGCCCGGCGCTGCTCGACCTGGTGGGCGGCAGCGCCGACCTGATGTTCGACAACCTGCCTTCGTCGATGGCGCAGATCAAGGGCGGCAAGCTCACGCCGCTGGCCGTGACCAGCGCCCAGCGCTCGCCCGCGCTGCCCGATGTGCCGACGGTGGCAGAAGCCGGCGGCCCCGCGCTCAAGGGCTACGAGGCGAGCTCATGGTTCGGATTGCTGGCGCCGGCCGGCACGTCGCCGGAGATCGTGAACCGCATCCAGCAGGAAGTGGCCAAGTCGCTGGGCACGCCGGCGATCAAGGAAAAGATGCTGGCCCAGGGCGCGATCCCGAGCGGCAATTCGCCGGCGGACTTCACGAAGCTCATTGCGAGTGAGCACGTGAAGTGGGCCAAAGTCGTGAAAGATTCGGGCGCGAAAGTGGACTGATCGTCCGGACCGGGGGGCTCAGGTCCCCCAGGTCACATCCTTGCTCTCGGCCTGTGAGTCCTTGAGCATGTGCAGCAGCGGTGCGGCGCGCTGGTGCAGGCCGACATGCTGCTTCTCGGCGTCGGCGTCGTGGCCTTCGACGACGTGTTCGTCGTGGTTGTGCGGCGCGGGCTTGCTGCTTTCGAGCGCCAGTGCGGCTTCAAGGGCGGCAATGGCGCCGGGGATCTGCTCGACCGTGATGATGCCCTGCGGCGCGGCCGGCTTGCCGACGATGTCGAGCAGCTGGCGCGCGTGCACCTCGAGCATCACGAAGTCTGGGGCAGCCCGGGATTTGAAGCGGTAGAGCATGGTGTTGGGGTCCTCACTTATTTGTAGATGTAATCACGGGCAAAAGGGTACACCGATTGCGCACCGCGCAAGACGTCTGTGCGCCCTACATTGCCGTCAGGCTTTGTCGACAACATCTGGTGCAGCGAGATCCAGCCCTGCTCGAAGCTCATCGCCGAGCCCGCGAGGTACAGGCGGTAGGCGCGAAGGATGCGCTCGGCGTTCTCGCCCTGGCGCCCGCCGCTGCGGCCCAGCACCTCGCGCGCGGCATCGAGCTGCGCCTCGAGCGCGTCCGACCAGGCCCACAGCGTGCGCGCGTAGTGCGGGCGCAGGCTCTCAGTGTCGACCATCTCCAGCCCGGCCGCCGCGGTCTCGCGCAGCACGTGCGTCACGTGCAGCAGCTCGCCGCCGGGGAAGATGTACTTCTCGATGAAGTCGCCCATGCCCGCGCCCAGCTGCCGGTAGTTCAGTTCGCCCGAGGTGATGCCGTGGTTGAGCACCAGTCCGCCCGGCTTGAGCAGGGTGTGGATCTTGTGGAAGTAGGTCGGCATGTTGGCCGCGCCCACGTGCTCGAACATGCCCACCGACGAGATCTTGTCGAAGGGCTGGTCGTCGGGCAGCTCGCGGTAGTCGCGCAGCTCCACGCGCACGCGGCCCTGCAGCCCTTTCTCCTCGATGAGCCGCTGCACATGCGCATGCTGGTTCTTTGACAGCGTGATGCCCGTGGCGTCCACGCCGTAGTGCTCGGCCGCCCACAGCAGCAGCGCGCCCCAGCCCGAACCGATGTCCAGGTAACGCTCGCCGGGCTGCAGCATGAGCTTGCGGCAGATGTGGTCGAGCTTGGCTTCCTGCGCCTGTGCCAGCGTGAGCTCGGGCGTGCGGAAGTAGGCGCATGAATAGACGCGGCGCGGGTCCAGCCACAGCGCGTAGAAATCGTCGGAGACGTCGTAGTGGAACTCGATCTGCGCGGCGTCCTTGCGCAGCGAGTGCGAGCCGCGCGACTTGGCGCGGCGCTGCAGGCGGCTCCACCAGGTGGTGTCGGTCTCGGCGGGGTTGCCGGGCAACAGGCCGACGGTGGCGTCGATCAGGTCGCGCATGGCGCCCTCGATCTGCACCTTGCCCTCGACGTAGGCCTCGCCGATGGCCCCGACCTGCCGGCCGGCCAGCTTGGCCAGCACCGACCACTCCTTGAAAGCCAGCGTCACGCGTGAACCCGCCTGGGCGACCCGGCGCCCGTCGGGCAACTCCAGTGCGATGGGCACGGGCAGCGAGGCCAGCTGCGACTCGATCTTGGGTATCAAGTGTTGCATGCGTCCATGGTATTGATTTTTCCAAGGATTTGCATGACATCACGCGCCGCGCGGGCCCAGGGCCTCTGCAGAGAAGCCCTCGTTGACAACAGATTGTTTATGCCTAAACTATTCAACCATGAACAGCTTGACCTCCCCCCGCCTCGCGCCCGCCTCGGACCTCCAGCGCATCCTGTGCATCGGTGGGGGTCCAGCCGGCCTGTATTTCGCCCTGCTGATGAAGGCCCGCAACCCGGCGCTGCAGATCACGGTGGTCGAACGCAACCGCCCCTTCGACACCTTCGGCTGGGGCGTGGTGCTCAGCGACCAGACGCTGGGCAACCTGCGCGAGGCCGACGGCCCGACCGCCGCGCTCATCGGCAACGAGTTCCACCACTGGGACGACATCCAGGTCTTCTTCAAGGACCGCCAGGTGCGCTCGGGCGGCCACGGCTTCTGCGGCATCGGCCGCAAGCGCCTGCTGAACATCCTGCAGGAGCGCTGCCTCGAACTCGGCGTGGAGCTGGTGTTCGAGACCGACGCCACCGACGACCAGGCCATTGCCGCGCAGTACAACGCCGACCTCGTCATTGCCAGCGACGGCCTCAACAGCCGCATCCGCCAGCGCTATGCCGACGTGTTCAAGCCCGACATCGACCTGCGCAACTGCCGCTTCGTCTGGCTGGGCACGCACCAGACCTTCGACGCCTTCACCTTCGCCTTCGAACAGACCGAGCACGGCTGGTTCCAGGCGCATGCCTATCAGTTCGACGACAAGACCTCGACTTTCATCGTCGAGACGCCCGAAGCGGTGTGGAAGGCCCACGGCCTGGACCAGATGGAGCAGCCCGAGGCCATCGCCTTCTGCGAGAAGCTGTTCGCCAAGTACCTGGGCGGCCACGCGCTCATCAGCAACGCCACGCACCTGCGCGGCTCGGCCAACTGGATCCGCTTTCCGCGCGTGGTGTGCGAGCGCTGGACGCACCGCATCGACGTCGAAGGCCGCTCGGTGCCCGTCGTGCTCATGGGCGACGCGGCGCACACGGCGCACTTCTCGATCGGCTCGGGCACCAAGCTCGCGCTCGAGGACGCGATCGACCTGGCCAACGAATTCGCGCAGGGCGGCACCGTCGACCACGTGCTTGAAGGCTATGAAGCGCGTCGCAGCGTCGAGGTGCTGAAGATCCAGAACGCCGCGCGCAACTCCACCGAATGGTTCGAGAACGTGCCGCGCTACACGGGCATGGAGATCGAGCAGTTCGCCTACTCGCTGCTCACGCGCTCGCAGCGCATCAGCCACGAGAACCTGCGCGTGCGCGACACGCAATGGCTCGGCGGCTACGAACAGTGGCTGGCGGGCGGCAAGGCCGTCGCGCCGATGCTGATGCCGCTGAAGGTGCGCGGGCTCGAGCTCAAGAACCGCATCGTGGTCTCGCCGATGGCGACCTACAGCGCGGTCGACGGCGTGCCGCAGGATTTCCTGCTGGTGCACCTGGGCGCGCGCGCGCTCGGCGGCGCCGCGATGGTGTGCGTCGAGATGACGAGCCCGACGCCCGAAGGCCGCATCACGCCGGCCTGCACGGGCCTGTACAACGACACGCAGCAGGCCGCGTTCAAGCGCATCGTCGACTTCGTGCACACGCAGTCAAGCGCCAAGATCGCGATCCAGCTCGGCCACAGCGGCCCCAAGGGCTCGACCCGCGTGGGCTGGGAAGGCACCGACGAGCCGCTCGAAAGCGGCAACTGGCCCGTGCTCGGCGCGAGCGCCCTGCCCTACGGTGAACAGAACCAGCTGCCGGCCGCGATCACGCGCGCCGAGATGGACACGCTGCGCGACCAGTTCGTCGACTCGACACGCCGCGCGGTCGAGTGCGGTTTCGACTGGCTCGAGCTGCACTGCGCGCACGGCTACCTGCTGTCGGCCTTCATCAGCCCGCTCACCAACCTGCGCACCGACGAGTACGGCGGCGACATCGAAGCGCGCTGCCGCTACCCGCTCGAAGTGTTCCGCGCGATGCGCGCCGTGTGGCCGGCCGACAAGCCGATGAGCGTGCGCATCTCGGCGCACGACTGGGCGCCCGGCGGCAACACCGACGCCGACGCCGTGGTGGTCGCGCGCCTCTTCAAGGAGGCCGGCGCCGACTTCATCGACGTGTCCTCGGGCCAGACCACGCGCGCCGCCAAGCCCGTGTACGGTCGCATGTACCAGACGCCGTTCGCCGACCGCATCCGCAACGAGGTCGGCATCTCGACCATCGCGGTGGGCGCCATCACCGACGCCGACCAGGCCAACAGCATCATCGCCGCCGGCCGCGCCGACCTGTGCGCCGTGGCGCGCCCGCACCTGGCCGACCCGGCCTGGACGCTGCACGAAGCCGCCAAGCTGCAAAGCCGCGACGTCGACTGGCCCAAGCAGTACCTGAGCGGCCGCGACCAGATGTACCGCGAGATCGCCAAGCAGCAGCAGATCGCCGCGGCCACCGCTGCCGCGGGCCGCGCGGCCGACACCGAAGAGACCCACTGACATGGACCTCGAAGCACGCGCCCACAGCGAGCACCCCGAGGCGCTGCGCCTCTGGCTGCGTATGCTCACCTGCACGCAGCTGGTGGAAAAGCAGGTACGCAACGGACTGCGCGCGCAGTTCGCCACCACGCTGCCGCGCTTCGATCTCATGTCGCAGCTCGAGCGCTCGCCCGACGGCCTGAAGATGAACGAGCTCTCGCGCCGCATGATGGTCACGGGCGGCAACGTCACCGGCATCACCGACCAGCTCGTGACCGAAGGGCTGGTGGAGCGCATCAACGTCGAGGGCGACCGCCGCGCCTGGCGCGTGCGCCTCACGCCGCGCGGGCGCAAGCTCTTCAACGAGATGGCGCAACAGCACGAAGACTGGATCGTCGAGGCTTTCTCGAGCCTCAACCCCAAGGAGATCGCGCAGCTTCACAAGCTGCTCGGCAAGGTCAAGCAACATTCCCACAGCAGCCAATTGGCGGAGACCGCATGAAGCACTACATCGGCGCAAGCAATCCCATGCGCGCGCAATTCGAACCCAAGGCCGACTACAAGGCCGAGCACTTTGCCTGGCGCTATGAGGCCGGCGTCGGCACCATCACGCTGAACCGCCCCGAGCGCAAGAACCCGCTGACCTTCGACTCGTACGCCGAGCTGCGCGACCTGTTCCGCGCGCTGACCTACGCAACCGACGTGAAGGTGATCGTCGTCACCGGCGCCGGCGGCAACTTCTGCTCGGGCGGCGACGTGCATGAAATCATCGGCCCGCTGACCGGCATGCGCATGCCCGAGCTGCTCGAGTTCACGCGCATGACGGGCGACCTCGTAAAGGCCATCCGCAACTGCCCGCAGCCCATCGTCGGTGCGATCGACGGCGTGTGCGCCGGCGCCGGCGCGATGATCGCGCTGGCCTGCGACCTGCGCTACGGCACGCCCGCCACGCGCACCGCCTTCCTCTTCACACGCGTGGGTCTGGCCGGCGCCGACATGGGCGCCTGCGCACTGCTGCCGCGCGTGATCGGCCAGGGCCGCGCCTCGGAGCTGCTGTTCACCGGCCGCGCCATGACCGCCGAAGAAGGCCAGGCCTGGGGCTTCTTCAACGCACTGCACGACAGCGCCTCGCTGCTCGACGCCGCCACCAAGGTCGCGCGCGACCTGGCCGAAGGTCCGAGCTTCGCGCACGGCATGACCAAGACCATGCTGTCGCAGGAATGGTCGATGACCATCGACCAGGCCATCGAGGCCGAAGCGCAGGCGCAGGCGATCTGCATGCAGACCGAAGACTTCAAGCGCGCCTACGAGGCCTTCGCGGCCAAGCGCAAGCCGGTGTTCGGCGGAGACTGACGCGCATGATGACCAAGATCCCAGCCCCACCGTCGACCACGCACCTCGCGCTGCCGTTCTTCGACGACGCGCACCGCGCACTCGCCAACGACCTGCTGCCCTGGTGCGCCGCCCAGGAGATCGATGAGCGCGACGACCGCGCGGCCTGCCGCGAATGGGTGCGCCGCCTCGGCGACGCCGGCTGGTTGCGCTATGCGGTGCCCGGCAGTGCCGGCGGCGCGCTCGAACGCCTCGATTCGCGTGCGCTCGTGCTGCTGCGCGAAACGCTCGGCTACCACTCGCCACTGGCCGACTTCGCGTTCGCGATGCAGGGCTTGGGCAGCGGCGCGATCACGCTGGACGGCACGCCCGAGCAGCAGTCGCAGTACCTGACGGCCGTGGGCCAGGGCAAGAAGATCGCGGCCTTCGCACTCAGCGAACCCGAGGCCGGCTCCGACGTGGCGGCGATGGCGATGCGCGCCGAGCCCACCGCCGACGGCTGGCGCCTGAACGGCGAGAAGACCTGGATCAGCAACGGCGGCATCGCCGACTTCTACTGCGTGTTCGCCAAGACCGACCCCACGGCCGGCACGCGCGGCATCACGGTGTTCATCGTCGATGCGACGACGCCGGGGCTCGACACCTCGGCCCACATCGACGTGATGGCGCCGCACCCGCTGGCCACCCTGCGCTTCGATAACTGCATCGTGCCGCGCACGGCGCAGCTGGGCACGCTGAACGGCGGCTTCAAGCTCGCGATGCGCACGCTCGACATCTTCCGCGCCTCAGTGGCTGCGGCCGCGCTCGGCATGGGGCGCCGCGCGCTCGCCGAAGCCATCGCGCATGCCAAGGGCCGCCGCATGTTCGGCCAGACGCTGGCCGACTTCCAGCTCACGCAGGCCAAGCTCGGCGAGATGGCCGCGCTGATCGACAGCGCCGCACTGCTCACCTACCGCGCCGCCTGGATGCGCGACGACGCCGAGCGCCGCGGCGCACCGGCGGTCGGCGACGTGTCGGCGGCTGCGGCCATGGCCAAGATGTGCGCCACCGAGAACGCGAGCCGCGTGATCGACATGGCGCTGCAGATGCATGGGGGACTCGGCGTGAAGGTCGGCACCAAGATCGAAAGCCTGTACCGGGACATCCGCTCGCTGCGCATTTACGAAGGCGCGACGGAAGTCCAGCAACTGATCATCGGCAAATCCGTTTTGCGGGGGTGAAACCGTGTCTGCCCAAGTCGATCGCTTCGTTCATGACCGCCTGCCGCCTGCCGCGCAGCTGCCGGTCTTTCGCTACGACCTGCCCGAACTGCAGTTCCCCGACCAGCTGAACCTGGTCGAGGAGCTGCTGGACAAGGCGGTCGCCAAGGGCTTCGGCGACCGGCCGATGCTGCGCTCGCCCGCCGGCGTGCTCACCTACGCCCAGGCGGGCGTCGAGGTGAACCGCATCGCCCAGGTGCTGGTCGAGGATCTCGGGCTCGTGCCCGGCAACCGCGTGCTGCTGCGCGGCGGCAACTCGGTGTGGATGGCGCTGTCGTGGCTGGCCGTGGTCAAGGCCGGGCTGATCGCGGTGGCGACCATGCCGCTGCTGCGCGCCAAGGAGCTCGGCGAGATCATCGAGAAATCGCAGCCGGTGGCCGCGCTGTGCGAAGGCCGCCTGCTCGAGGAGCTGGTGGCCGCGCAGCAGGCGCACCCGGTGCTCGCGACGGTGATTGCCTTCAACCAGCCCGACGCACCCGATTCGCTGTCGGCGCGCGCGGCCGGCAAGAGCGGCGTGTTCACCGCCTGCCCCACGGCGGCCGACGACATCGCGCTGCTCGCATTCACCTCGGGCACCACGGGCAAGCCCAAGGCGCCCGTCACCACGCACCGCGACGTGGTCGCCATGTGCCAGACCTGGCCGCGCCACGTGCTGCGCGCGCGCAGCGACGACATCGTGGTCGGCACGCCGCCGCTGGCCTTCACCTTCGGGCTCGGCGGGCTGCTGATCTTCCCGATGTGGGCCGGTGCGTCGGTGTACTTCCCAGAGGGTTCGTTCTCGCCCGAAGCGCTCGTGAAGCTCATCAACGAGGTCGGCGCGACCATCTGCTACACCGCGCCCACCTTCTATCGCCAGATGGCGCCCTTTGTCCGGCAGCACGGGGCGCCGAGCCTGCGCATCTGCGTGAGCGCAGGCGAGGCGCTTCCCGACGCCACGCGCCAGCTCTGGAAGGAGACCACCGGCATCGAGATGCTCGACGGCATCGGCGGCACCGAGGTGTTCCACATCTACATCTCGGCCGCCGGCGACGAGGTGCGCCGCGGCGCCGTCGGCAAGGCGGTGCCGGGGTTCACGGCCAAGGTGGTCGACGACCAGGGTAACGAGGTGCCGCGCGGCACGGTCGGCAAGCTGGCGCTGCAAGGCCCGGTCGGCTGCCGCTACCTCGACGATCCGCGCCAGGCCGACTACGTGAAGAACGGCTGGAACTACCCCGGCGACTCCTTCGTGCAGGATGACGACGGCTACTTCTTCTATCAGGCGCGTGCGGACGACATGATCATCACGGCCGGCTACAACGTCGGCGGCCCGGAGGTGGAAGACGCGCTGCTCAAGCACCCGGCCGTGGCCGAGTGCGGCGTGATCGGCAAGCCCGACACCGACCGCGGCATGATCGTGAAGGCCTTCTGCGTGCTCAAGCCCGGCCACACCGGCGACGCAGCGATGGTGAAGGCCCTCCAGGACCACGTGAAAGCCACCATCGCCCCCTTCAAGTACCCGCGGGAGATCGAGTTCGTGACGGCGCTGCCGCGCACCGAAACCGGCAAACTCCAGCGCTTCAAATTGAGACAACTCAACAGCAACACACCATCATGACGAACAAACTCATTCAGCCCCCGGGTTGGCTGCCCCCGAAAGGCTATGCAAACGGCATCGCGGCGCGCGGCACCCAGGTGTTCGTCGGCGGCCAGATCGGCTGGAATGCCCAGCAGCAGTTCGAATCCGACGACTTCATCGACCAGTGCGGCCAGGCGCTGCGCAACATCGCCGAGGTGCTGCGCGAAGCAGGCGCCGGCCCCGAGCACATGGTGCGCATGACCTGGTACGTGACGGACCGCGACGAGTACAGCCGTCGCCTGTCCGAGCTCGGCCCGGTCTACCGCGACGCGCTGGGCCGCAACTTCCCGGCCATGACCTGCGTGCAGGTGGCGGCGCTGGTGGAGCACCGCGCGAAGGTGGAGATCGAGGTGACGGCGGTCATTCCGGACTGATCCTGCGCTTGGGCTGCGCGTCAGCGCAGTCTTCAGGCGTCGCTGCGGCGCACGTTCTCGAGACCGGCCTCTTTGTGGGGCTCGTCCAGAAACAGAAAAGCCCTCTTCGCGAGGGCTTTTTTTGTGTTGAATTTCGACTGGAAATTTCCAAAAGAATTCGGCCAAAGAAAAAGGCCCTTTGATTTCTCAAAGGGCCTTTTTAAATTGGTTGCGCGAGCAAGATTTGAACTTGCGACCTTTGGGTTATGAGCCCAACGAGCTACCAGGCTGCTCCATCGCGCGGCAAGTATAAATTATAGCTTATTCAGCGGCGTTTTGCTCAGCGCCAGCATCTTTAATTTCAGCACGGTCGACCAGTTCGACGAGCGCCATCGGAGCGTTGTCGCCCACGCGGAAACCCATCTTCAGGATGCGGGTGTAGCCGCCCGGACGCGCTGCGAAACGCGGGCCGAGTTCGCCGAAGAGCTTGACGACGCTGTCGCGGCTGCGCAGGCGGTCGAAGGCCAGGCGCTTGTTGGCGAGCGTGGGCTTCTTGGCCAGGGTGATCATCGGCTCGATGACGCGGCGCAGTTCCTTGGCCTTGGGGACCGTGGTCTTGATGACTTCGTGCTCGATGAGCGAATTCATCATGTTCTGCAGCATCGCGAGGCGGTGCGAGCTGGTGCGGTTGAGTTTGCGGAGTCCGTGTCCGTGACGCATGGTGCTTTCCTTTACTTTATAAAAACAGACAGCCGTGTCAGGTACTGTCCGGTGCACTGGCCCTTTTCAGGGGGCCGATTTCTCAAAAATTCAAATCAACGCTTGTCGAGACCAGCCGGCGGCCAGCTTTCGAGCTTCATGCCAAGGGTGAGACCGCGCGAAGCGAGGACTTCCTTGATTTCGTTGAGCGACTTGCGACCCAGGTTCGGGGTCTTGAGCAGCTCGTTTTCGGTGCGCTGGATCAGGTCACCGATGTAGTAGATGTTTTCGGCCTTCAGGCAGTTGGCCGAGCGCACCGTCAGTTCGAGTTCGTCGACAGGGCGCAGCAGGATCGGATCGAATTGCTGGGCGCTGCGCGGTGCGGGTGCATCGAATGCAGCGAGTTCGCCGCCTTCGAGCTGCGCAAACACGGCGAGCTGTTCAACCAGGATTTTAGCCGATGCGCGAACGGCATCTTCGGCGCTGATCGCACCGTTGGTCTCGATCTCGACCAGCAGCTTGTCCAGGTCGGTGCGCTGTTCGACACGGGCGCTTTCGACGGTGTAGCTCACGCGCTTGACGGGCGAGAACGAGGCGTCGAGAACGATGCGGCCGATCGACTTGGTCGGTTCGTCCGCGTAGCGGCGCATCGTGCCGGGCACGTAGCCGCGACCCTTTTCGACCTTGATCTGCATGTCGAGCTTGCCGCCTTGCGACAGGTGCGCGATCACGTGGTCGGGGTTGATGATCTCGACGTCGTGCGGGGTCTGGATGTCCGATGCGAGGACCGGGCCTTCGCCGTCCTTGCGCAGGCTCAGCGTGACTTCGTCGCGGTTGTGGAGCTTGAACACCACGCCCTTGAGATTCAGCAGGATGTTGACGACATCTTCCTGCACGCCGTCGATCGACGAGTACTCATGCAGAACGCCAGCGATCGTGACTTCGGTGGCCGAGTAGCCGACCATGGACGACAGCAGAACGCGACGCAGCGCGTTGCCGAGCGTGTGGCCGTAGCCGCGCTCGAAAGGCTCGAGCGTGACCTTGGCCTTGTTGGCGGCAAGTTGCTCGACCTGGATGGTCTTGGGTTTCAGCAGGGTGGTTTGCATGCAGACTTCCTCTCAATACCCCCGGCTCGTTACACCGGTAAGGCTGGTGAAGCGCCTGATCCGCAACAGAGTGCGGAGCAGGAACGTGAACAACAATATCAATCTCCCGCCGGCGCAAGGACGCGCAGGCGGGTAGAGAAAATCAACGCGAATACAGTTCGACGATCAGCGATTCGTTGATGTCGGCTGCGAATTCGTCGCGATCCGGGACCTTCTTGAAGGTGCCTTCGGCCTTGTCGGCGTTCACATCGACCCATGCCGGCATGCCGACTTGTTGGGCCAGTTGCAGCGCTTCGACAATGCGGTTCTGCTTCTTGGACTTTTCGCGCACGGCGATCACGTCACCGGTCTTGACCAGGTACGACGGGATGTTGACCGACTGGCCGTTCACGGTGATCGCCTTGTGCGACACGAGCTGGCGTGCTTCGGCGCGCGTCGAGCCGAAGCCCATGCGGTAGACCACGTTGTCCAGGCGCGACTCGAGGATGAACAGCAGGTTGGCGCCGGTGTTGCCACGGCGGCGATCGGCTTCTTCGAAGTAGCGGCGGAACTGCTTCTCGAGCACGCCGTACATGCGCTTGACCTTCTGCTTCTCACGCAGCTGCAGACCGTAGTCGGAGGTGCGCTGACCCGAGGTGCGGCCGTGCTGGCCGGGCTTGGAGTCGAACTTGGCCTTGTCCTGGATCGAACGGCGGGCGCTCTTCAGGAACAGGTCGGTGCCTTCACGGCGGGAAAGTTTGGCCTTGGGGCCGAGGTAACGTGCCACGGTATTTCCTTGGTGTCATCTGCCGCAGTTGCCTGCGGGAGCCGTCGGCGGATGTGCCGATGGCGGTGGGCTTAGTGAAAAAACAAATGCGCAGCCGCTCGAAAGCTGGCTGCGCCTTGCGGACTGACGATCAGATGCGGCGACGCTTCTGGGGACGGCAGCCGTTGTGCGGAACGGGCGTCACGTCGGCAATGGAATTGATCCGGATGCCGAGCGCAGCCAGGGCGCGCACCGACGACTCGCGACCAGGACCGGGGCCCTTGATCTCGACGTCGAGGTTCTTGATACCTTGTTCGACAGCAGCACGGCCGGCCACTTCGGAAGCGACCTGCGCAGCGAACGGGGTCGACTTGCGCGAGCCCTTGAAGCCCTGGCCACCCGACGAAGCCCACGACAGGGCGTTGCCCTGGCGATCGGTGATCGTGATGATGGTGTTGTTGAACGAGGCATGCACGTGGGCGATACCGTCCGCAACGTTCTTGCGAACCTTCTTGCGAACGCGCTGTGCGGCGTTGTTTGCAGGTGCTTTAGCCATGCTTGTCTATCCTTATTTCTTCAGGGACTGCGCAGCCTTGCGCGGACCCTTGCGGGTGCGGGCGTTGGTGCGCGTGCGCTGGCCGCGCATCGGCAGGCCGCGACGGTGACGGAAGCCGCGATAGCAGCCGATGTCCATCAAACGCTTGATGTTCATCGTCGTCTCGCGACGCAGATCGCCTTCGATCGTGAACAGAGCGATCTGGTCGCGGATCTTTTCAAGATCGGCGTCGGTCAGATCCTTGATCTTCTTCGAATATTCGATGCCGCTCGCTTCGCAGATTTGACGGGCGCGGGTGCGACCGATACCGAAAATGGCGGTCAGGCCGATTTCAGCGTGCTTGTGCGGCGGGATGTTGATGCCAGCAATACGTGCCATGTGCGTCCTCTAATACTCTTCAATCAACCCTGGCGCTGCTTGTGGCGCGGGTCGGTGCAAATCACACGCACCACACCTTTACGGCGGATGACCTTGCAATTACGGCAGATGGTTTTGACCGAAGCCGAAACTCTCATTTCATTCTCCTAAAACTGTTTAACGTGGCGGTCTACCGCCCGGACTCAATACTGAAACTCACAGCCCTACGATGTCTTGAAGTTCGCCTTCTTCAGCAGCGATTCGTACTGCTGGGACATCATGTAGTTTTGCACCTGGGCCATGAAGTCCATCGTGACGACCACGATGATCAGCAGGGAGGTACCACCGAAGTAGAACGGCACGTTGTACTTCAGGATCAGGAACTCGGGCAGCAGGCAGACGAAGGTGATGTACACCGCGCCAGCCAACGTCAGGCGAACCAGAATCTTGTCGATATAGCGAGCGGTCTGGTCACCCGGGCGAATGCCAGGAATGAACGCACCACTCTTCTTCAGGTTGTCGGCCGTTTCCTTGCTGTTGAACACGAGTGCCGTGTAGAAGAAGCAGAAGAAAACGATCGCAGCGGCGTACAGCAGCACGTAGATCGGTTCACCCGGGCGCAGTGCGCTGGCGATGTCCTTGATCCAGCGGAAGCCACCGTCACCGGCGCTGAACCAGCCCACCACCGTTGCCGGCAGCAGAATGATCGACGACGCGAAGATCGGAGGAATCACACCAGCCATGTTCAGCTTCAGAGGCAGGTGCGACGACTGACCGCCGTAGACCTTGTTGCCGACCTGGCGCCGCGCATAGTTCACGAGGATCTTGCGCTGACCGCGTTCCACGAACACCACGAAGTAGGTGACCAGCACCACGACAGCGATGATGAAGAGCGCAACGATGGGGTTCATCGCACCGGTCGTCACCAGCGAAGCCAGGCCGCCGATCGCACCGGGCAGACCGGCCGCGATACCTGCAAAGATCAGGATCGAGATGCCGTTGCCCAGGCCGCGTTCGGTGATCTGCTCGCCGAGCCACATCAGGAACATCGAACCAGCGGTCAGGCTCACCATGGCGGTCAGGCGGAAGCCGAAACCGGGGGCGATCACCAGACCAGCCGACGATTCGAGGGCCACTGCGATGCTGAACGACTGGAACAGAGCCAGGCCGAGCGCGCCATAGCGCGTGTACTGCGTGATCTTGCGGCGACCGGCCTCGCCTTCCTTCTTCAATTGCTCGAAGGTCGGAAGCACGTAGGTCATCAGCTGCATGATGATCGACGCCGAGATGTACGGCATGATCCCCAACGCGAACACAGTGAAACGCGACAGCGCCCCGCCCGAGAACATGTTGAACAGGCTCAGAATGCCGCCCTGCTGGCCCTGGAACAACGCTGCCAGCTGGTCCGGGTTGATACCCGGCACAGGAATGTGCGCGCCAATCCGGTAGACCACGAGCGCGAGCAGCAAAAAGACGAGCCGACGACGGAGGTCGCCGAACTTGCCTGTTTTTGCGATCGTTGCCGCGTTAGTTGCCACGAAGAACTTCTTTCAGTCCGATGGTGATCAGGCGAGGCTGCCGCCGGCTGCTTCGATCGCAGCCTTGGCACCAGCGGTCGCACCCACGCCCGTCAGCTTGACGGCCTTGGTGAGTTCGCCGGTCTTGATGATCTTGACGACCTTGGCGAGCTGGCCCACGAGGCCGGCTTGCTTCAGTGCCAGGACATCGACTTCGGCCAGACCGAGCTGCTCGAGAGCAGTCAGCGTGACTTCGGCGTTGTACTTCAGCAGGTGCGACTTGAAGCCGCGCTTGGGCAGGCGACGCTGCAGCGGCATTTGACCGCCTTCGAAGCCGACCTTGTGAAAACCGCCTGCGCGCGACTTCTGGCCCTTATGACCGCGACCTGCGGTCTTGCCGATGCCGGAGCCGATACCGCGGCCAACGCGACGCTTGGCGTGCTTGGCGCCAGCTGCCGGCTTGATGCCATTGAGTTCCATATCAGTCTCTCTTACAGAACTTTGACCAGATAACTGATCTTGTTGATCATGCCGCGCACTGCGGGCGTGTCTTGCAGCTCGCTCACGCTGTTGAGCTTGCGCAGGCCGAGGCCACGCACGGTCGCGCGATGCGATTCCTTGGTGCCGATCGGGCTCTTCACCAGCTGCACCTTGAGGGTTTGTTGTTGCGTCATTTGAATGCTTCCTTCAGCCTTGCGAGAGCTTGCGCTCAGGCGAAGATTTCTTCGACGGTGAGACCGCGCTTGGCAGCCACTTGGCCGGCCGTCGTCGAGTTCTTCAACCCGTCGAGCGTGGCGCGAACCATGTTGTAGGGGTTCGACGAACCATGGCTCTTGGCCACGATGTCGGTGATGCCCATGACTTCGAACACGGCGCGCATCGGGCCGCCGGCGATGATGCCGGTACCCTTGGGAGCCGGGTACATCACGACGGTGGCAGCACCGTGGTGACCTTGCACCTGGTGGTGCAGCGTACCGTTCTTGATCGGAGCCTTGAACAGGTTGCGGCGGGCTTCTTCCATTGCCTTCTGCACGGCAGCAGGCACTTCCTTGGACTTGCCCTTGCCCATGCCGACGCGGCCATCGCCGTCACCGACCACGGTCAGCGCTGCGAAACCGAGGATACGACCACCCTTCACCACCTTGGTGACGCGGTTGATCGCGATCATCTTCTCGCGCAGACCGTCCTCAGGACCTTCGTTCTGCGTTCTTGCTTGAATCTTTGCCATTTTGAATCTCGTGTCCGATTAGAACTGCAGACCGGCTTCGCGGGCTGCCTCGGCCAGCGCCTTGACGCGGCCGTGGTAGGCGAAACCTGCGCGATCGAAAGCGACCTTCTCGACGCCGGCAGCCTTCGCCTTTTCAGCGATGCGCTTGCCGATGGCGGTGGCTGCGGCGGCATTGCCACCCTTGCCCGAGGCGCCGAGTGCTGCGCGCACTTCGGCTTCGGCGGTCGATGCGGTTGCGATCACCTTGGTGCCGTCGTCGGAGATGACGGTGGCATAGATGTGCAGGTTGGTGCGGTTCACCGTGAGGCGAGCCACGCCCTGCGTCGCAATGCGGATGCGGGTCTGGCGCGAGCGGCGAAGACGCTGTGCTTTTTTGGTCAACATCATTTTGCTGCCCCTTACTTCTTCTTGGTCTCTTTGATCACGATCTTCTCGTCCGCATAGCGGATACCCTTGCCCTTGTAGGGCTCTGGCGGACGAACAGCGCGGATCTCAGCGGCGATCTGGCCGACGCGTTGACGGTCAGCGCCCTTGATCACCACTTCGGTCGGGGTCGCGGTGGTCACCGTGATGCCTTGCGGCATGTCGATGTTGACCGGGTGCGAGTAACCGACTTGCAGGTTCAGCTTGGCGCCGGACGCTGCAGCCTTGTAGCCGACGCCGACCAGGTTGAGCTTCTTCTCGAAGCCCTTGGTCACGCCAACCACCATGTTGTTCACCAGCTGGCGAATCGTGCCGCTCATCGCATTCGCTTCACGCGAATCGTTGGCGGGCTCGAAGCTCAGCTTGCCGTCCTTGTTGACGACATTCACCAGCGCGTTGCGAGCCAGGCTGAGCGTGCCGCCCGTGCCCTTGACGCTGATCTGGTCTTCCTTGATCGACACATCCACGCCTGCGGGGATGGCGACCGGCATTTTTCCTACTCGGGACATTTCAGTAACTCCTCGATGTCTCGGTTAGGCGACGTAGCACAGAACTTCGCCGCCGACACCGGTGGCGCGCGCCTTGCGGTCGGTCATCACGCCCTTGGGGGTCGTGACGATCGCAACGCCGAGGCCGTTCTGGACTTGCGGAATGGAAGTGCTGGCCTTGTAGACGCGCAGGCCGGGGCGGCTCACGCGCTCAATGCGCTCGATGACCGGACGGCCAGCGTAGTACTTCAGCGAGATTTCAAGTTCGCTCTTGCCGGCTTCGGTCTTGACCTGGAAGCCGTCGATGTAGCCCTCGTCCTTCAGGACTTGTGCGATCGCGATCTTCACCTTGGAAGACGGGACCGACACGGTGGGCTTCGCCACCATCTGCGCGTTACGGATACGCGTCAGCAGGTCGGCAATGGGATCACTCATGCTCATGTTGTTTGCTCCTGCCTGGCTTACCAGCTGGCCTTGGTGACACCGGGGATGTCGCCGTTGAAAGCCAGTTCGCGGATCTTGGCGCGGGCCAGACCGAATTGACGGAAGGTGCCACGGGGGCGACCGGTGATTTCGCAACGGTTGCGCTGGCGCGTGGGGTTCGCGTTGCGCGGGAGCTTCTGCAGGGCCAGGCGGGCCGCTGCGCGCTCTTCGTCGCTCTTCTTCGCGTCGTTGGAAGTTGCCTTCAGTTCTGCGTGTTTCGCAGCGAACTTGGCAACCAGCTTGTCGCGCTTGAGTTCGCGCTGGATCAAAGATGCTTTAGCCACAGATCACCTCAGTTCTTGAACGGGAAACGGAAGCCAGCGAGAAGCGCCTTGGCTTCTTCGTCGGTCTTGGCCGTCGTCGTGATGCTGATATTGAGACCGCGCAGGGCGTCGACCTTGTCGTACTCGATCTCAGGGAAAATGATCTGCTCTTTGACGCCGATGTTGTAGTTGCCGCGGCCGTCGAATGCGCGACCCGAGATACCGCGGAAGTCACGCACGCGGGGCAGGGCCACGGTGACGAAACGGTCCAGGAACTCGTACATGTGCACGCCACGCAGCGTGACCATGCAGCCGATCGGCTGGTTTTCGCGGATCTTGAAGCCGGCGATGGCCTTCTTCGACTTGGTGACCACGGGCTTCTGGCCAGCGATCTTGGTCAGGTCGGCGACAGCGTTGTCGAGGACCTTCTTGTCGGCGACTGCTTCACCCACACCCATGTTCAGGGTGATCTTGGTGAGACGCGGAACTTGCATCGGCGACTTGTAGCCGAACTTTTCCGTCAGGTCTTTCGCGATCTTTTCGCGATAGTGTTGTTGGAGACGTGCCATGTGAGTACCTCTTAGGCGAACTTGATTTCGTCGCCGCTCGACTTGAAGACGCGAACAGCCACGCGCTTGCCGTCGGCACCTTGGGTGACCTTGATGCCCACGCGATCGGCCTTGCCGGTCGCAGCATTGAAGATCGCCACGTTGGATTGGTGAATCGGCATGGTCTTCTCGACGATGCCACCGGTCGTACCCTTGAGGGGGTTCGGCTTGGTGTGCTTCTTGACGAGGTTGATGCCGTCGACGATCACATGCGAATCGTCTGCGCGCAGCGACACGACGCCGCGCTTGCCCTTGTCACGACCGGCCAACACGATGACCTGGTCGCCTTTGCGAATCTTGTTCATGGCGTTGTGTCCTTAGAGAACTTCGGGTGCCAGCGACACGATCTTCATGAACTTCTCGGTGCGCAGTTCGCGCGTGACCGGTCCGAAGATGCGGGTGCCGATGGGCTCCAGCTTGGCGTTGAGCAGCACGGCGGCATTGCCGTCGAACTTGACGAGCGAACCGTCAGCACGACGGATGCCCTTGGCGGTGCGGACCACCACTGCGCTGTAGATCTCGCCCTTCTTGACGCGACCACGCGGAGCGGCTTCCTTGATGCTGACCTTGATGACGTCGCCCACGCTGGCGTAACGCCGCTTGGAGCCACCGAGCACCTTGATACACAGGACGGATTTCGCGCCCGTGTTGTCGGCCACTTCGAGCCGGGATTCAGTTTGGATCATTTCTTGATATTCCCAACTTGTACCGATGAGCCTCCAGGAGGGAGACACCGCGGTCAGTCTTGGGCCCGTCGTCCACGCCTCGAACCACTCGAGACGCTTCCGCTTTGGGCTGAAAGCTTCGCCTTTTGAAAGCGAAGCCCGCGATTGTGGCACCCATGCCGGGCGATGTCAACTGCCTCATCACGCGAACTTCGACAGCCGCTAGACTTTGTGGCGTGCGCGCCCCCACCCACCCCCTCGTTTCGCCGCCTTCTCTGCTACGCCGACGCCTGCTGGCGGGCGGCGCGGGCCTGCTGGGACTGGGATCGCTGGGGCTTGCGGGTTGCCGCAGCGCAACACCGGCGCCGGACACCGGCCGGCTGCAGCGCCTGGGGGAAGCCCGCTGGGCGCACCGACGCTCTATAGAGAGCACCACGGCAGGCGGCCTCTCCGGCATCGACTACGACCCCATCAAAGGTGAGTACCTGCTTCTCAGCGATGACCGGTCAGATCTGAGCCCCGTGCGCTGCTACGCCGCACGTTGGCCCCAACCGGCCGACGCAGCCCCCGAGCCCACCGGCGTTGTCCAGCTGCAACGCCCCGGCGGCGGCCCGTGGCCCGGGCGGCGCCAGGCAATCGACGGACTGCCCGTTCCCGACCCTGAAGCCCTGCGCCTGCGCCCCATGGCCGGCACCCTGCTCTGGACCAGCGAAGGCGACCTGGCCCGCGGCTTCGGCCCCGCCCTGTATGAATCAGCGCGCGACGGCCGCTTCCTGCGCGAATTCGCCCTGCCGGGGATGTTCGCCCCCGACCCGGCCCAGCGCCGCGGCCCGCGCGACAACCAGACACTCGAGGGCCTGGCCCTCACGCCCGACGACCGGTCGGCCTGGCTCGCGATGGAAAACGCCCTGGTCCAGGACGGCCCCGTCCCGACCACCACCACCCCCGGCGGCCCCTGCCGCTTCACCCAGGTCGACCTCGCGACCGGCCGCGCCGTGCGCCAGATCGCCTACGTGCCCGACACCATCCCGCTGCGCCCGCTGGTGCCGGGCACCTACGCCGACAACGGCGTGAGCGAGGTGCTGATGCTCGACGCCCACCGCATGCTGGTGCTGGAACGCGCCTACGCCACGGGCGTCGGCAATTCGCTGCGCCTGTATGAAATAGACACCCGGGCCGCCGACGACGTGCTCGCCATCGACGCCCTCGCCCCCGGCAACCACCGGCCGGCCGCCAAGACGCTCGTGGCCGACTTCGCCACCCTCGGCCTCTCGCGCCTCGACAACACCGAGGGCATGTGCTGGGGCCCATCGCTGCCCGACGGCCGCCGCCTGCTGGTGGTCGTGAGCGACGACAATTTCAACCCGCTGCAAGTGACGCAGTTCGCCGCCTTCGCCTACACCGACCGACCATGACCATCGCCGTGACCTTCCTGCCCCGCACCGCGCCGGGCCCCCTGCCCCCCATCGCCTTCATCGGCGGTGGCAACATGGCCAGTGCCATCATCGGCGGCCTGATCCAGCAAGGCGTCGCGGCCGACAACTTCGAAGTGGTCGAGCCTTTTGAAGAAGCCCGCACCAGGCTGGCCCAGTCCCACGGCATCGTCGCCAGGGCCGAGGCCAGCGAGGCCCTCGCGCGCTGCGCCGTGGTGGTGTGGGCGGTCAAGCCCCAGACCTTTGCCGAAGCCGCCCGCCCGGTGCGCGCCTTTGCGGCCGACGCCCTGCACCTGAGCGTGGCGGCGGGCATCCCGTCCGACAGCATCGCCCGCTGGCTCGGCACCGAGCGCGTGGTGCGCGCCATGCCCAACACGCCCGCCCTGGTCGGCAAGGGCATGACCGGCCTCTTCGCGCGGGCGGGCGTCGAAAGCGCCGACCGCGCACGCGTCGGCCAGCTGCTGGCGCCGACGGGCGAGCTGATCTGGGTCGACGCCGAACCCGCGCTCGACGCGGTGACCGCCATGTCGGGCTCCGGCCCGGCCTACGTGTTCTATTTCATCGAGGCGATGACCGAGGCCGGCGTCGAGATGGGCCTCACGCCCGACCAGGCCCAGCGGCTGGCCATCGGCACCTTCACCGGCGCCTCGGCGCTGGCGCACAGTGCGACCGAGCCGCCGTCGGTGCTGCGCGAACGCGTGACCTCCAAGGGCGGCACGACCTACGCGGCCCTGAGCGCGCTCGAAGCCTCGGATGTGAAGGGCCAGTTCAAGACCGCCATCCGCGCGGCGCAGAAGCGCGCGGCCGAGCTGGGCGAGGAATTCGGGCGCGGCTGACCCGACACAGGCGGGCTATCGGATGACGTAGCCCGCCACGATGCCCACGAACACCGCGAAGCCCAGCCAGTGGTTTTCGCGGAAGGCCTTGAAGCAGCCTTCGCGCGTGCGGTCATGGATCAGGCGCCAGTGCCAGAGCGCCTGCGCCACCGCCGCGGCAATGCCTACATAGAAGAGAACCCCCAGCGACCGGCTGGCACCCGCCCAGATCCAGACCGCCAGGAAGATCGCGTAGCTGGCCATCACCGCCGCCACGTCGAAGCGACCAAAGGTGATCGCCGAGGTCTTCATGCCGATCTTCAGGTCGTCGTCGCGGTCCACCATGGCGTACTCGGTGTCGTAGGCCAGCACCCAGAACAGGTTGCCCGCCAGCAGCCACCACGCAAAGGCCGGCACCGTGGACTGCACCGCGGCAAAGGCCATCGGGATGCCGAAGCTGAAGGCGATGCCCAGCACCGCCTGCGGGATCGACACGAAGCGCTTGGCGAACGGGTAGATCAGCGTGATCGCCAGCGCCGCGAACGACCACAGCACCGTCGTGCGGTTGGTGGTGAGCACCAGCCCGAAGGACAGCAGCGCCAGCACCGCGCCCAGCCCCAACGCCTCCTTGACCGACATCGCGCCGCTCGTCACGGGCCGCTGGGCCGTGCGCTTCACGTGGCGGTCGAAATCGCGGTCGGCCACGTCGTTGACGCAGCAGCCCGCGCTGCGCATGAGGAACGTGCCGAGCGTGAACACCGCGAGCAGGTGCAGGCCGGGCCAGCCGTCGGCCGCGAACCAGAGCGCGCCCAGCGTGGGCCACAGCAACAGCAGCCAGCCGGCCGGCCGGTTCCAGCGGATCAGATCGAGGTAGAGCGCAAAACGGCGGGCGAGAGGCATGCGGCGGACGGGCAGACGAAAAAAGAGCGGCCATTGTGCCGCTCTTGGAAGGGCTCCCGGCGCACCGGGAGATCAGGCAGACGTCATCAGTCCTCGAGCAGCGAGCGCAGCATCCAGGCCGTCTGGTCGTGCACCGTGCAGCGCGCGGTCAGCATGTCGGCGGTCGGGTCGTCGCCGGCCTCTTCGGCCACCGGAATGAACTCGCGCGCGATGCGCGACACCGTTTCGTGGCCCTTCACGAGGATGCGCACCATCTCCATCGCCTTGGGCGGGGTCTGCGGCACGTCGGGCACGGTGGCGATCTTGCTGAACTCGGCGTACGAGCCCGGCGCGTAGTGGCCCAGCGCGCGAATGCGCTCGGCGAGCACGTCGGTCGAGCCCCACAGCTCGGTGTACTGCGTCATGAACATCGCATGCAGCGAGTTGAAGTGCGGCCCCGTCACGTTCCAGTGGAAGTTGTGCGTCGTGAGGTACAGCGTGTAGGTGTCGGCCAGCACGCGGCTCAGGCCTTCGGCGATGGCCGCGCGGTCCTGGCGTTCGATGCCGATGTTGATGATCGGCGCATTGCGGCTGCCCGACTCCTGCGCGACGACGGCGCCGCCCTTCTTGGGCACCTTGCCGGCGGAAGCTGCGGGCGACGGGGACTTGGTTTTCTTCGAGGGTTTGGCCATGGCGGAGGGGTCTTTCTTGAAGTTGAGTGAACAACACCGAAATTCTGAAAGCCGGCAGGCGGCTTCGCAACAGCTTCACTCTATCCCAGCGATCAGCGATCCCAAACAGCCCGCGCGTAGGCGAAGGCCCCGAATCGCTAGGAGAGTCGTTTGACACCCGGCAGCTCGCACGCGTAGATCGCGTTGCGCAGCGCTGCAATGGCCTCGTAGCGCGTGAAGGTGCGGCGCCAGGCCAGCACCACGCGACGCATCGGCGGGTCGCGGTCCTGCGCGTCGCGCACGGGCAGGTAGCGCACCATCTGCTCGGGCTCCTTGCGCCCCTTGACCTTCGGCTTGAGCGCCTCGGCCGGCACCGACAGGCGCGGCACCAGCGTCACGCCCATGCCCGAGGCCACCATGTGCTTGATGGTCTCCAGCGACGAGCCCTCGAAGCTCTTGCGGATGCCCTCGGCGTTGCTCGAAAAACGCGCGAACTCGGGACACACCTCGAGCACGTGGTCGCGAAAGCAGTGGCCCGTGCCCAGCAGCAGCATCGTCTCGCTCTGCAGTTCTTCCGAGGTGATCGACTCGCGGTCGGCCAGCTTGTGCTTCACGGGCAGCGCCGCCATGAAGGGCTCGTCGTACAGCGGCGCCATCGCCAGGCCCGTGTCGGGAAAGGGCTCGGCCATGATCGCGCAGTCGATCTCGCCGGCGCGCAGCATCTCGAGCAGCTTGACCGTGAAGTTCTCCTGCAGCACCAGCGGCATCTGCGGCGTGCGCGCGATCACCTGGCGCACCAGGTCGGGCAGCAGGTACGGGCCGATCGTGTAGATCACGCCCAGGTTCAGCGGACCGGCCAGCGGGTCCTTGCCGCGCTTGGCGATCTCCTTGATGCTGGCGGCCTGGTCGAGCACGCTTTGGGCCTGCTGGACGATCTGCTCGCCGAGCGGCGTCACGGTCACTTCACCGGCGCTGCGCTCGAAGAGCTTGACCTCGAGTTCGTCCTCGAGTTTCTTGATGGCCACCGAAAGCGTCGGCTGGGACACATAACAGGCCTCGGCCGCCTTGCCGAAGTGCCGCTCGCGGGCGACTGCGACGATGTATTTGAGTTCGGTGAGAGTCATAGCTTGCGTCAATTATGCGCAAGGGTCTGTGACCCGGCTGGGACGGGGTTAAAGGTCGCGGGCTGCGCTGCGCTCAGCCGGTGCGGCTCCAGACCCATTGCACCGGCTGCCCGCCGTTCGAGGGCATCGGCTCGCCCTGCGCGACGGCCACGCTCACGCGCAGATCGGTCATGCAGGCCCAGACGCCCGAGCGGGGGCAGGTCTGGCCCGTGTCCGCAAACAGCAGCTCGTCGCGGCGCATGCGGTGCCCCTGGATCTGCGCCGAGCCATCGACCTCCGCGGTGAACGCGACGCGGCCGGACGCGGCACGCTCTTCGAAAATCTCGATGGCGCCTTGCAAGGCGATGAAGAAATCCCAGTCGGACAGATCCTGCTCCGCCGTCGCGGCGGTGAAATCGGCCTGGTACAGGCGTTGATAGCGCTCGGCGTTGTAGTCCAGCTCGAAGACGACCTGGCCTGTTGCAGCACCCATCAGCCGGGACTGGCTGAAGCCCTGTCGCAAGCGCCCATCGCCATACCGCGAAGGCGCGATCTCGCTGCGCAGGACGGGCGAGAGCATCACCACGGAGCCGTCGTCGCGCTTCTGGCAGATCTCGAACACGGCACCGTCGTCGGTGCGGAAGACGAACCTCTCGTCGGACGTCCAGTAGCTGTAGTAGCGCTTGTCGTTCTCGATCGTGTAACCGCCTTTGACGGGGAGGTCGGCGAGGACCGACGCGCCTGGGGGTTTCTCGGCGTCGTCGACGGGGCGCCAACGACCGGTTGTGGGGTCCAGGTCGATGAGGTCGGAGGCGGTGTGATGCAGGTAGAGCCACATGGGACTATTTCTTTGCTCAGGCCTGCTCCGAGCCGTTTCTTGCGCCACCTCGCACGGGAATCTCAGCGCTTCGGCGCAGGCGGATCAGCGTCCTATTGTCAGAGGCCAGAGTGCCGCGTTGCAGTCGCGGCCCTCGATGGCGGGCGCGAACCACCAGCGGGCGGCTCGGCCGATGAATGGATCCAACGATCTTCGGCACGAAGCTTGCGACCGTACGCCGGCAAGTCTTACGGATACACCACGTGATCGATCATGCTGTTGTTGAGGTCGAGCAGATCGCGTCAAACTGAAAGCCCAGCAGTCGACCTGAGCTGTACAGATTGGGAGCCCATAGATCAACCGTCAACGCTGCAATGACTCTGGGGTTGGTGGGGCATCTTCCAAAAACTCTATCCCGCGTAATATTTTTAGTGCCCGAGAGGTCAAGTCGATGCTGTCCTTCTTTTTTGAAAAATCAAGATACCCAACCACACTTTCACCACACACAGCCTTCAATTCACGAGCCAAGCAGTAAATCAGCCGTCTTTGTCGATAGCGCTCATCCCCTGCCGTGTCATCCACGGCGACTGCCCAACCATTCGAATTTTTGGAGGTCAATGGAAAAAATCGAAGTGCTTTATTGTCAAGAAGTTCCTTTCCTCCATTCTCCTGATTGGGCGCCCAGCCTCCCGCTGGCAAACGAACCGCCCACCCCCGTTGGACTTGGTCTTCGTCACTTTTGTAGCAATTAAAATCAAAGCTCCAGTCGCCACTGCTGGAGAAATCAGGAGTCATTTTCAAAGAAAATCCCGCGGCGCCCGGACCTTGAGTTGATTCGTAGCCTGATCTGAAGGTAGCATCGCTTGGGATCTTCAATTCAATGCGACAACCCGGGCCAAGATTGGCGATCTTCGATACGCTTGACCTGAGATTTTTTTGATGCTGCTGTTCCTTCGAGACTTGCCCGACTGCCACCAAGTGAAAAGCCATGAGGAAACAAAAAATCAAATTTTTCATCAAAATCTCCTTTTCCCATAGCCCTCGGGAAATTCGACATTCAACCCTCCCTGAGCATCAGGGAATTTTGCCTCTGTCAATATCGCCAGCGCATATCCATATGCGCAACACCTCGAATCAAATCCGTTTAATGCAGAGCTATAGATGTTAAGAATTTGAGAGGGCAGATTGACTGCAGCCGAAGCTTTCCAAAAGGCCGGGCTTCTGTAGTACGTCTTGGAGCCTTGCCTGTTGACTGTATTGACGGAAACACGTTCAATCAGATGGTTTTCGTCAGCGTATTTCGCCATTTGAAGGGAGGCCCAATAAAACCCGGCGCTATCGGACGGAGCGAGATAGCGATCAGGATCATTCGCCAGGGATGCATCCGCCTGAACTGCGATTCGCCAATTCACCATGTCTTGAGTCAATGCTGGAAAATTTCCATCCTGCATCGCAGTCTTGCTGCGGGCAGATGGCTTCTTTCCTTGCTCTGTACTTTGTGCTGTTTCCAATGAACTCTTGAGCGCGGCTGGGATGGTGCGGCCACGCCACGTCCAGTAAGAAATATAGTTGCTTGCATGAGTCAACTGCAAAAATCCACGACCGTACCAGGGGGCATACCAGTAGCCCGCCCCCCCACCTTCAACAAGTGTCCCAATCCATGAAGTTTCTTGAATGGCATTCCCAAAGAATGCGGTTTTCCGCATCGGGGTATTGACGCCATATTTACGCATCATCCGATTAAGCGGCATGCGATGATCTCTGAAAACTGAATTGGTCGCCGCAGAAGCATTTCCAGCTGGAATGCTCTCCCATAGTGATCCGACAGTATTGCTTGGTTTGTCTTTTCCTATGCGCAGCGCTTGCATCGGCACCAATTGCGCGAACTCCGCCCCGCTCAGCCAGCCGCATTTCCTGAAGTGTTTGATGAACTCCCTCGGGTGAAAGTGCCAGTGCTTGATCGTCAGGCGCGCCTTGTCTTCGGCGGGAAGCTCCTCCCAGAAGCAAAGCTTTTGCGCAAAGTCAGTCATTTCCGTGAAGTCCGTCTCGTCCTCCAACGGGTACGGCATGTAGGGGTTGCCCTTGTCGCGTGTCCACGCCCAGCGCTTGCGCACCTCGTCCTTGGCCCACTCCGTGGGGAACTTGCAGACCGTTTTGGCCAACTTCGCTTGAACAGCGGGTTTGCACAAGTTCTGCTTTCGGTTGGCCGCCTTTTGCTCCGGCGTGGTTGCAGCGCCTTCCGGCGCCTGCGGTGCTGGCACGGAAGGGCTGGTCATGTCCGGGGGGCTACTGGGTGGTGCCGCGGGCTGGGCCGCTGGGGCCAGCATGGCATCGATCAGGGCCGAGTTGCACTGGCTGTTGTCGTCCTGGGTATCGTCGTCAATGAGCTTCCAGTCTGACCAGTGGGGGAAGTCGGCATCACTGAATTTCCTGGTGTTGCCGGCATTCAGGTCGAGCCAAACGCCCCCGGGCTGTCCGGGGACAACGACCTTGCGCCAATGGGCCGCATCGTTGGGCAGTGGGTCGCTGCCCAGCTTGCGACCGAAGCGCAGCAGTTCGTACCAGCCGCTGGGGCTGCTGGTGGCTTGGGCGCTTGCGCTGAGGCGACCATGGCGCGTGTTCGCTTCGGTATAGAGGTTGTACTCGGCGTCGGTTTCCGCGATTCCCGCACTGACGACTTCGCCCGTGAGTTGGTAGGTGGTCAGTGTGGCATTAGCGGCCTCGTACCTGATGCCAACGATCAGATCGGCACCGCCGCTGTCACCTGCCGCCGCAGGCAGGGTCGCGCCGGTTGGTTGTGCGCTGTAGTACGGGGTCTTGGCAGGCACCAGCACATAGACCTCACCGTACACCGCGTCGGCGCGACCGTCACTGGTGAGCGGCAGATCGCCAGTGTTGCGCCCCACAAGGCTCCGAGTATCGGCATCACCCGCAACAATCTCCAGGTGGATGCAATTGGCGCGGCCATAGATGGTGCCGGCCAGTCCCAGCTTGTCCTTGCGGTAGACGATCTGATTGACGGCCGGCAGATTGGCATCGAGCAGGCGCAGGTGCTGATAGATGGAGTAGTAGACAACTTCAACTGCGGTGGCGTCGTTGGCGCCGATCTCGGTCTTGTGGCGAATCACGACACATCCCGTCGAATGGTCTTGCGCGTCATAGCGGGCGGTGCCGCCATCGCGCCGGAAGATCACGGTGCCATCGGCGATGGCGCGCACCGGCTCGTCGGCCGTGGGGGCGTTGATGTGGATGCCGCCATGCCAGGCCATTGCCTGGCTGACGGGAAATGCGCCGCTGCCGACGATACCGCCGGGCATCACGTCGCTGACGCACTGTTCGCTGTAGACGGGGATGTCCGGCTGAGACAGAAAGGGTGGGCTGATGATCATCGCGTGCTCGCCTAGACCGAAAACTTGAACTTGCGGGGCGGTGGTGTGACATTCGGTGGCTCTTCGAACACCGCTATGCCCGTGGGCAGTGCCGGCAACTTTGCGGGCTTTCCTCCCGGTCCCACGAAGCTCTTGGTCGTCCCCTTGATGTCCAGCAGCCCCGGCATCTTCAAGGTGATGTTCATCCCATCCAGCTCGATGCTCGTCTGCCCACCGTTGAGCGTGATCTTCTGCTGCGCCAGCACTTGGATCTCGTCATTGCTGCTGGTGACCGTGAAGCCTTCCTTGGCCAGCCATTCGAGTTCGTCGGTGTGCGCCTGCACGCTCACCGGCCCGTCTTGCGCGATGACCTGGATGCCGCCCTTGTGGCTGTACAGCCCCACGGACTTGGCGGCCGCAAAGCTCACGGTCTTGCCCGCCGCGATGTGGGCCTGCGCCTGCGCAGTCCAGTGGATAGCCTCGCCCGCGTACACAGTCGCGCTGGCGGGCGTGGCCATGTTCAGGCTCATGGCCGCATCGAGCACCATGAGCGGCCGGGCGAAGGCGGGCACCGGGTCTTGCCCTTCGCGTGAGCCTGCGCCTTCTCCACCCTTGGGCTCGCGCGCATCCTGCCCGTTGACGTTCCCGGGATAGTGCCCATTCTTCTGCGGATCGATGTCGTCGATCAGCGGCTGCAGCAGCGCCGTGGCCCTCAACGCCAGCGCCTTGGCGCCGCCGGCCGCATCGGACAGCTTCTGCGCCTCGCGCAACGCGCCCGCGAGCTGGCCGCGCACGCTGGTGGTGTCCTGCACGCTGCCCGTTGCCCGTTCCTGGGCCAGCGTGGAGATCAGCAGCCCCTCGCCGGCGCGCGTGGCGACCCAGGCGTCGGAGCGCAGCTCGGCGCCGCTGCCGCGCCAGGCGCCGCGGCTGCTCTCGTCGGGCGACTGGGCGTTGAGGTGGCCCAGGTTCAACTGGCTCGCGGCGTGCGAGCTGGCCAGGCGGGTACGCACCTGGCCGGGCGCGTCGTCGGCGATCCACTGGTTGTAGCCGCTGCCGTCGAGCGCGCGGCTGTGCCAGCCCGAGAGCACGCCCGCGTGATTGGCCGACGAGTCAGTGCCAGCCGACCAGGGCGGCAGATCCTGTCCGTTGTACAGCTGCTGGGCGACCACCGGCCGGTCGATGTCGCCTTCGATGAAGGACACGAGCACTTCAGAACCCACGCGCGGCAGGTGATGTGCGCCCCAGTTCGGGCCGGCAACGGGCGCAGCCACGCGCAGCCAGACGGACTGGCGGTTGCTGGCGTGACGACCGGCGGCGACGAGGCTGCCTTGTCCGCTGCTGGTCGACTGCTGCTGGCCCGCACGCTGGGCCTGCCAATGGAAGCGCACCTGCACACGATGATCGCGCTGGGTGTGGACAGCCGTCGGTGCCTCGTCGTCATCGCCGCCGACCACGAGCGCGACCATGGCCTCGGGGGCCGTGGGCTTGGGGCGCCACAGCGGCACGACCTGCGCCTCGGCCGGCTGGGCCTCGAAGCTGTTGCGGTAGCTGCCCTTCTCGAGCTCGCCGGCCTCGAGCACCTGCGCGGCCTGTGCGCCGAGGTTGTTGGCCGCTTCGTGGCGCACGCGCAGTGCGAGGAATCTGCGGCCGCCGTAGCGGTCGTGCTGCGTGAGCGTGAAGCGCTCGCCGGCACCGAGCTGTCGCACGCTGCCCGCGGCGCCGTAGCGCTTGATGCGCGATTCGAAGGCCACCAGCTGCTGCTCGGCGCGGCGGGCGGCGGTGGCGCTGTCGGCGTAGCGCTGCGCGCCGGTGCCGTCGTAGTGCTCCAGCACGGGCACCTCGCCCATGGCCAGCGCGCTCTGCACTGCGCCGGTGGGGGCCTGCAGCACGCTGGCGTCCCAGGCGTTGCGCATGACGGCGTTGGTGGTGACTTGGCGCCGGCTGCTCCAGGCGGTGATGGCGTCGGTCGCTTCGGTGGCGTCTGCGCGGTGGAAGCGAATCTGAGAAAGGGCGCAGTCGGGCGGGGTTGCCGCGCGGTCGAAGATCACCAGGCGGTGGTGCGAGGGCGTGGTGTTGCCGCTCCCGCTGCCTGTCGACTGTTGCTGCTCGTGCTCGAAGCGAAAGCTCAGGCCTTCTTCCGCCAGCAGGCGCAGCACGAAGGCCAGGTCCGACTCGCGGTACTGCACGCAGGTGGGCCGCACGGGCATCTCCTGCGCGACTTCGAAGCTGAAGCTGGCGGTCGTGTGGTCGGCGAACACTTCGCTGACGATGTCCTGCACATGCTTGGCGGCGTACACGAAGCTGTCGCGGCGCAGGCCCAGCGCGGCGAGCCAGGGTTGCAGGTGCAGCCGGTAGCGCGCCAGGCCGCCGTCACCACCCAGCGCATCGACGGCCGTGAGGTAGCCATGCCAGGTGCGAAAGCTGCCGTTGGCCAGCAGCAGGCGCAGGCTCAGCTCTTCGCCGATCAGCGCGAACGGGTCGAACTCGCTCGAGGTGGCAAGGGTGTCGATGGTGAAGTCGAAGAGTTCGTTGAGGCCTTCAGTGCCGGTGAAGCGCTCGACGACGACGGCGTTCTGCGGTGCCGCCGCGGGCAGCTGCAGCTTGATGAGCCGCGCCTGCTCCGACAGCCGCGCGACGTTCAGGCCTTCGAGCTTCCATGGCGTCGGCATGAAGCTGCTTGATGTGTCTGATGACATGGATATCCACCTCCCTGGTGTCAGTGCCGGTCGTGCCGGTCTTCGTTCGATGCATGGCCGCGCGCGATCTTCCCGCCCTGTCTGTTCAGGGGCTGGCCGATCGACATCGCGTGGACCGGAAAAATCCTAGTTCGCCAGCGTTGCATGTGCGTTTGCTGTGCCACAGCTGAATGTCATGACCGCAGGCGGCGGAAACACGGTGTTCGATCCGAACAGCCGGTAGCGCTTTGCATTGATCGTGACGGTCTGGGTGAACGAGCCGGTCAGTCCCAGGCTGGACGCGGTCGGGCTCGTCTCGTCGAAGCTCAAGATCTGCGCAGGCAGGAACGGATCTTTGGGCATGTCGAGTACCACATGAATGGCGGCTGTCGGGACGGTTTCATTTCCAAGACGGATTCCGAACCAGCTGCGCGTCACGAACGTGGAGGACTTTTCCAGCCACGCGTCATGGACCGAGCAATCGCCAAAAGACGATGCATCGAAACGCAGCTTGGCCAACAGCCTTCCCTGGGCCCGGCTCTCGTCACTCGACACCGCGGTCGACACATCAGAGGTGCTTGCGTTGACCCGATAGCCACGGTACGCCACCAGTGCCAGCACAACGACCACAACCACCAACGCCAAGAATAAGAACAGTCGCTTCATGAGTAGAAAATGAGGGCGCGTCGTCGCACAAGAAATAGTCAGCGGGCCGCTGTGAGTGCCCCGCGCGATTCAACATCCAGCTCCACCGGCCATGTCGCCCTGGGCGCCAGCTTCAAGGCGACATAGCGCATCAGGCCCAGAGGCAACAGCAGCCAGCACACGGGCATCATCAGAAAGATGCTGGCGATCCATTCGACGATATGCATCTGCTGGCGATAGGCGCGGCCTTCCGCCGTCGGGTCCAGGAATGGCATGAAGAAGAAGAAGCAGCGCCGAAAACTCACATCGTCAAGCCGTGGCGCCTGCGCTGGCAAGGCATCGGGGCCTTGCAGCATGTAGAGACGACAGTAGTCCCACAGGCGCCGCATGTCGGCTTCATCCAGCGTGTTGCCGCCCAGCTGGATACGGTCCAGCACTTCCAGCGTGCCCGGCTTGCAATGACTGAGAAACAACGCGTAGCGCACCGCGTAGGTGGTGCCGCTGTTGCCGGCCTGCCGGGTGATTTCGGCGTGCACGTGGGCCCAATCGAAGACCTTGATGCTCTGGGGCCAACGGACCAGCGGGTTGGGTTTCCACTTGAATTCGTAGGCGTAGATTTTCCCCAGGGCGCGATTGAAGCGAACGGGCGTGTCGGAAGGAACCCTCGTGTCCAGACGAAAGAAGAACAAGGCAAACACGACGAGGATGTGGGCGATGGCCAGCAGCACCATGCTCCAGAAATCGAACGGCGTGGACAACAGGAAATACAAATAGGCCGCCAGCGAAAAACATCCGGCCCAGATTCCTACGCCCCGCATCAGCGTCTCGGTGCGCGAGATCTCCAGGTAGTTCGCATCGACATGCTTGAGATTGCCGCACGTCGATGGCACGCCGCGCGCCGGCGCATCGCCGTCGGGCTGGTCTTCGAACCAGTGCGCCACCGGTGGCAGCAGGCGACCCTGCTTTTGCATCATGGCCGGTCAGTCCTCGTCGGCCAGTTCGAACAGGGCATAGGCATCCGGGGACGCCACGTAGTCCTGCCAGTAGTCGATGCGCAGGTGCACTTTCTGGAAGTACTTGGTGCTGGCTTCCACCTCGCCGGTCAGCGTCTTCCTGGCCATATTCCAATCGGCCACGGGCTGATGCATCCAGTCGTCCGACTCCCGGCCATAGTCCTTCTTCCAGTCTTGCGACGGCAGGTGGGCAAGGTTCGGCGAGCGCAACTGAATCGCTTGGATCCAACCCCGCTTTTTATGAAGCAGCGAGAGCGTGACCGCAAAGGCCGAGGTCTCCTGCTCGAATGCGGGCACGCGCACCATCATCTTGACCGTGTCATAGCCACGCACGGCGCCCACGCCCAGCCAGTCGTCGTTGTAGCCCACGCTGCCATCCAGGCCCAGTGCAATGGCGTTGAGGCCGGCCAGTTCGTCGGCGTGTTGCGCGTCGGTCCAGGCGCCTTCCGTGCGCTCGTGCTTGCCGAAGTAGCAGCGGTCCAGCCAGACCTCGGCCACGCTGCGCTCGGCGTTGGCGGCGGCCATGGCGAACAGCACGCCGATGGCGACCAGGGCAATGGCCCAACCGAAGGGGCCCAGCAGCGTGCCGGTCGCGAAAATGGCCGTCGATCCACTCAGGACCGCCGCCGTGCCCGTCACCGCTGCGGCAGTGAAGGCGAGTGCCGCGGCCGTGTGCAGTACTCTGGCCGTGTGGTCGCCCTTGGCGCCGCTGCGCTGTGCCGCATTGGCCTCGATCATGGCGTCGAACATCGCCGCTCCCGCCGCGACCACGCTGCCGCGCAAGGCCCATTTCGCGCCCGAGAGCGCCAACGCGGTCCCTGCCTCTTGGCTCGATACCTTGGCTATCAGTTTCATGCCCTGCCCGAACGCTTCGATGGTCGCGCCCGTGGTTCCCGTGACGGCCGAGGCCATCGCCATCTGGGCATCGGGCAGCCGCTCGCCGAACGCCTTGCGGTAGTCGTTCAACGACTGGCGCAGCACCCACCACTGGAAAAATGCCGTGCCTGCCGACCAGCCGATTTCGGTGCTACCGGCCAGCAGGGTGCGGCTGCGGGTGAGCATGCCGCCGATCATTTCGTTGACCTCGTGGCCGCTGAAGCTGAGCCCTTGCGACAGCTCCGTCAGCAGTTGCTCGGCACGCACGCCCAGCGTCATCGTGCTGAGCCTGAGCTTGCCGACTTCCGCGGAGGCCATCCGGGCGGCCGTTTTTGCCTTCTCGGAGATCGTCTTGAGGCCGGATTTTTCACGCAGCCAGTTCTTGAGTTCCTCGCCCTTGAGAGAGGCGATCCGGGCCAGTTGCTCGCTTTCGATCACCAGGCAGAAGGTGACGGTCATGACGGTGTTGCGCGCCAGCGGGTTGCGGATGCGAAGCACCCCCATGCCGCCGACCAGGATCGAGCGCACCGCTTGCTTGCCCTGGAGATTCAGTGCCTTCGTGACCGCCTGCGCCTTGTTGAAGGCCTGCGTCGACAGCAGGTCGACGTATTCCTGCACGGTGATGTTGGCGGTGAAGATCAGGACGTCGACCTTGTCGTAGAGCTTGAAGGCCGCCGCCTGCGCACGCATGATGCCCTGGTGAGCCGCCTCCTGGAGCTGGTCGCCGAGCCGGTTCATCGCCGTGGTGATCGCCAGCTTGGTCAGGCCCGCAGCCTGCTTGACCGGCGCGAGCAGAAACCGCTCGAACTCGTCGGAGCCGACCAGCCCCTTGACGGTGTCGTAGATCTTGTCGCCCTTCTTGACGTCGCCGCCGTCGGGCAATAGGTTGTCAAGGATTGCCTGGCGATTGCCGAACAGCGCGCGGTACACGGGGTTGTCGGGCGCTGCCGGCTGCTTTGCCAGCCATTCCTTCCACAAGATATAGCCGGCTGTGTTTTGCGCGGCGGCCGCGTTCTTGGTGGCTGTCGTCGCCGCCTTGCCGGCCGCCGAGGCAGTCCCCTTGCCCGTGACCGCGGCGGGGCCGGAGGCCTTCGGCGCGAGCAGCGACTCGACGATGCCGCCGGCCAGGCAGGGCGCAAAGGCCTTGACCAGTTCGGCCTGCTGCTCCGCGCTCTCGGGGTCGTAGTCGTCGAACCAGGTTTTCCACTGCGAGTCTCTCGCCCATGCGGCCCAGTCGGTGTCGCAATTCTCGACCAGCGTCCAGAGCACGCGCAGCCCCTCATCGAACTTGTCCTGGAAGCTCTTGCGCTTGGCTTCGTCGTAGTTGCCCGCGAGCCGGCCCCACATCTGTCGGGCGTCGTCCGCCGCGCGCTGGGCGCGGGTGGTGGTGACCGTGGCGGTCTGGCCTCCCAGGTCGTCGGGGAAATGGTAGGTCTCGGTCTGTACGTCGGGCTTCTTGCTCGCCACCTCCTGCGCCTCGCGCGACTGCAGGGCGTTCTGTTCCGTCAAAGCCTTCAGGCCCAGGATGGAGCGCGAGATGGTGAGGGGCCGCTCCCAGATCGCGCAGTAGCTGCTGCGGCCTTCGACGAAATACAACCGGCTGGCATTGAGCTCCTGCACGATGCCGACGGCGTCGATCAGGGCCACGCCGGAGATCTTCTTGCCGCCGCTGGCCGCCTCGTACGCGGTCACGTAGCTGCCGGTCTCCGGCGCCTTGCCGATGCGCGCCGCAGTCAGCGGGGTGGCGTCTTCCCAGGTCAGGTTCAGCTTCTTCGCGGTGTAGACCTCGATGGCCTGGTAGGTCCGGCGGCTGGTGAGTTCCGTCTGGTCGGCTGCGTATTCTTCGACGTGGTCGTGCAGCATCTGCGCCGTGGGCGCGAAGGTGTGCGCCTGCCCGCCGGGTGTGCTGGCAAGCTTGGCCACGTCGAACACCTGCATCCGCTTTCCGGGATCTTTTTCGTAACGGGTGCGCACAGCCTTCGTCCACGCGGCGGTACTGAAGGCGATCCATATGTTGCCGCCCTTCTCGACCACCTTGGTCGGCAGATGGATGAAGCTGGCAGGGATGCCGTCCCCCTTGCGTTCGCACTGCACGGACAGATCGCGGTGCGTCTTGCAGTCGATGTCGTCGGGATCGGGCAGCAGTCGCAGGTAGCCGTTGGGCGTGACCGCATAGACGTGCCAATGCCCGGCCTTGCCGAAGTAGACGTAGACGAAGCCCTGGCGCAGCGTGCGCAGGGCGTAGCTGTGGTGGTTCAGCTTCTTGTCGTCGACCTTCTCTCCCAACTGCCCCGGATACTTCGCATAGCCGCGACCGCCGCTGACATAGTTGTGCACCACCGCGTGCCGCAGAAGCAGCACAGGCAGCCCCAGACGTTGACAGAGTGGGCAATTGCCTCCGCCCGTGCAGCTGGCGACCTGCCGCGACGCGGCGTTGGCCTGGCGGACGCCGTGGGCGCCGCCTCTGGCCTTGGCTCCCCTTGCTGTTGCATTCATGCCATGAACTCCTTGCTTGTCTTCGTGTCGACGTGTTCGCCGGCAGTGATGGCGATCCGGTGCAGCGTTTCGTCGTCCAGCGCGTCGAGCGCATCCGCCAGCGTGGACTCGCCGTTCGTTGCGCACTCGATGCACGCGGTGGCTGCCGGATGCCGATGCCACTGCGGTCCGATCCCGATGCTGTGCAGCGCAAAGCACAGCCGGTCTTCCAGCAGGATCAACCCCAGCACGTCCGCTTGCAGCAGGGCCTGATCGATGTGGCGCTCGGCATCGGCGGGAAGATCGATGTCGGCCTTGGTCAGGGCGAGCACCACCTGCCGCGCCTGCGGCACCCTTTGCTGCCGGGCCCAGTCCGCACCGGTCAATGCCCCGGCGACAGGCGCTTCGTTGTGCCCGGTGAACAAGGTTTCGTTCAGATGCCCGGCCAGGTCGATCCAGCTCCAGCTGTGCACGCCGGCCATCGCCGTCCGTAGCCACGCGCGGGCGTCTTCCGAAGCCATGAGCAACGCCCAGCGGTGCGGCTCGAACCAGGCGAGTGCACGCTGCTGCAGGAACGACATGCGTTGCTGCAAGGCGCGCTTCATTTGCCTGGCGATGTCCGCCGGGTCTCGGTCCGTCACCAGCCATCCGCAGACGTAAGCGCCGTTGATGCTGGTGCGACGTTCCAGCGCGTGGGCCACCGTCAGGTCGAGCAGGGGCTCGTCGATCCAGCCACTGCGATCGGGCGCGCGCAGCACCAGCAGTTGGGGCCACAGCTCGGGTGACGAAAGAAAGTCTTCGCGACGTACCGGCAGCCATTCGACGGGCGGTTGGCGCTGGGCGAGACGCGTCACATGCAGTGGGTCGTGAACCGCCACCGGATGGTTGGGATCGAGCAGCGCCAGCACCCACCGCGGCGCATCGGTATCAAGGTGCGGCCACAGCTGCTCCCGCAGTGTCTGCGCCACGGCGAGGTGCTCGCCCATCTCCGCCGCTTCGCTCATGTCTTCCATTCGCAGGGCTCCAGCGTGCCCGATGGCACCGCCGCTTGCGCCGCCGAGCCGGCCGGTCCGACAAAGTTGTGCATCCCCCTGAACGTCACCTTCCCCGGCGCATGGATCTTGATGCTCGATCCTTCCAGCTTGATGTACGCCCCCGCGCTCGTCAGCAGCACGTGCTTGGGCGCCTCCACGGCCACGTCCTTCGCCGTGCTGGCGATCGTCACCTTCTTGTCCGCCGCGATCTTCGTGGCGCCGGTCTGGCTCTGAAGGCTCACCTTGCCGCTGGCCGCATGCAGCGCGATGCCGCGCTCCTGGTTCGGCTCGCCGCCTTCTCCGGCCTTCGCGCCCACCGTGTACAGGCTCACGCCCTTGGCCACGCTCAGGGCGATCTGCCCTTGCGCGGGCAGGTCGACATCCTGGCTCGCGACGATCGCGGTGTGCTGCCCGCTCACGGCGATCACTTCCTTCGGCGTGACGAAGCCGATGCCCATCGGCGCGCTGAACTGCAGATGAGGCTCGCTGTACGCGGTGACGCTGCCGTGGCCGCCTTCGGTGGCCTTGATGTCGCCGCCGCCTGAACCAGCGTTGCTGCCCGATGCCGCAGCACCACCTTCCTGCTTCGCCTCCAGCACCTCGGTCACATGCTTCAGCGCCGCGATGGCCGGCAGTTCGCCAGGAGCCCCTTCACCCTTGATCTGCGCCTTCTGCGTCTGCGCACTCTGGGCGAGTGAGGTGGCGAGCTCTTCAGCCTGTTTCGTCTGCTGCTGCGCTTCGCGACTCGCCATGAACGCGCCCTTGGCGTTCGGCTGGGCATAGGCGCTCACGAGCAGGCCTGCGCCCGCGCGGATGGCGCCTTGCGCGGTGGTGGCCAGTTCGGCGCCGTGGCCGCGGCCCTTGCCGCGCGCGTTGTCGTCCTGCTGCTTGTGGTGGCCCAGGTGCAGGCGGCTGCTGGCCTGGGTGGTGGCCAGGCTGGTGCTGCCCTGGCCGGGGGTGTCGTCGAAGACGAGCTGGTTGTAGCCCCCGTCGCCGCTCTGGCTGGCGCTCAGTTCCTGGGTCTTGATGCCGCTGAAGACGGCGTTGTGCGCGTGCTCCTTGGCGCCCTTGCCTTCGCCGGCGAACCACGCGGGCGCGTTGCCGGTGGACTGGGCGGCGCCCGCGGGTTTCTGGTTGTGCTGGGCGTCGACCTGGCCGGCGCCGTTGTACAGCGCGGCGACGACCACGGGGCGGTCGATGTCGCCGTGGTGGAATTCCACCAGCACTTCCTGGCCCACGCGCGGCAAGCTCATCTGGCCCCAGTTGTCGCCGGCGGCGCTGGCGGCCACGCGCACCCAGGCGCCCAGGCGGTCCGCGGCGGGCGCGTTGTCCTGGCCGTCGGTGCGCGACTGGCGCGCGCTGGACGCACTGCCGCGCTGCCAGTGGAACTGCACCTTGATGCGGTGGTCGCGGTCGGTGTGCACCGGGGCATCGCCGCCGCCCACGCCGATGACGATGGCGCTCTGGCTGCCGTGCACGCTGGGCTTGGGGTGGATGCGCTGGCCGTGGCCGTCCAGGCTCAGCGGCCGGTAGGGGATGGCCGCGCGCACGGTGGTGAACTCGTTGCGGTAGTGGGTGACGGCGTCTGCGGTCGTATCGCCGTTGCCGCTGTCGAACACGGTGGCGATGTCGGGCAGGCCCAGCCGCTCGTCGATGCCGGTCTTCAGGTCTTCGTCGAAGTTGTTGCGCGCGATGTGGCGCACGGCCAGCACGGCGAAGCGGCGGTCCTGCTCGCTGTCCTTGTCGTGCTGCTCGTGTCCGCTCAGGGTGAAGGTGGTGGCGGGCGCCAGGGTGCGAACGGCGCTGCGGCCTTCGAAGCGCTTGTTGCGCAGCTCCAGCGCCTGCAGGGCGTTGGCGAGCAGGCGCTCGCCCTGCGCGGAGGTCTCCCAGCCGTAGGCGCCGGGGTCGTCGCTCCAGTGCAGGGTGCGCTGGCCCGCGGCGCGGCTTTGCTGTTGCACGGGGCGTGCGTTCACGCTCTTGTAGTCCCAGCTCTGCTGCGCGAGGCTGTTGGTCTGCAGCTGGCGGTGGCCGCGCCACTGCTGGATGGTGTCCTCGCGCTCGCTGGCATCAGCACGGTGGAAGCGGATGGTGGCTTGCGCGTTGGCGCGGAAGGCACCGTTGTGGTCGGCGATGACGAGCGTGTGATTGCCCAGTGCACCGTCCTTGCCCGTGGCGTGTTCGAACCAGTAGCACAGGCCCTCTTCAGCGAGCAGGCGCGCGACGAAGTCGAAGTCGCTTTCCTGGTACTGGGTGGTGATGCCGCGCACGGGGTAGATGTCGCGCTGCGCGATCTCCCAGCGCCATTGCGGCGCGAGCTGGCCCTGGCTCTGGTAACGACCGAACACGGCGTCGACGATGTCGAACACGTTCTGGTGCTGGAACAGGCAGCTGTCCTGGCGATACCGCAGGAAGGCCATCCACGGTTCGATGACGATGCGGTAGCGCGCCATGCCGCCGTTGCTCGACACGCACTCGGCCTCGCTCACATGGCCATGGAAGGGGCGCAGCTCAGTGCGGCTTTGCGCGGTCTGCAGATCGAGCCGCACGCCCTGGCCGATGAGGGTCTTGAGTTCGATGTGCGCGTCGTCGCTCAGCGCGGTGAGCTCGAAGCGAAAGCCGCCGCCGTCGATGCACTCCACGCCGTCCAGGCGCTCGGCCAGCAGCTTGTTCTCGCCCAGCGGCGTGTGCAGCACCAGCAGGCGATCGCGCTGCGTGGTGCCCGCGCGCATGAGCCCGCCGAGCGAGGCCGATGTGAAGGTCGTCGTCATTGTTTTTGTTCTCCCGTGGGCACGCGCGGCTGCTGCGCCTAGGTGATCCGGTAGCGGAATTCGCCGCCCTTGCCGCAGCTGGCCTTGATCTTGGCCAGCGGCGTTTCGTCGGCCATGCGCGTGAGCACGGCCTCGGCAATCTCGGGCAGCAAGGTGCCGTTGAGGATGTGGTCGACGTTGCGCGCGCCCGAGTCGACCTCGGTGCAGCGTGCGAGCACGGCCTCGACCAGCGCGTCGTCCCACTCGAACACGGCCTTGTGGTTGGTCGCGATGCGGTCGCGGATGCGCCCGAGCTTGAGCGCGATGATCTGCTCGAGCACCGCATCGGTGATCGGATAGAACGGCGCCACCTTCATGCGGCCGAGAAAGGCCGGCTTGAAGGCCTTCATGAGCACGGGGCGCAGCGCCTCGGCCAGTGCGTCGGGCGCGGGGCGCTCCTCGTCGGCCTTGTTGAGGCACGCCTGCATGATCTGCGACGAACCGATGTTCGAGGTGAGGATGATCAGCGTGTTGCGGAAGTCGATCTCGCGGCCCTCGGCGTCGTCCATCATGCCCTTGTCGAACACTTGGAAGAACATCTCGAGCACGTCGGGGTGGGCCTTCTCGACCTCGTCGAGCAGCACCACGCTGTAGGGCTGGCGGCGCACGGCCTCGGTGAGCACGCCGCCTTCGCCATAGCCCACGTAGCCGGGCGGCGAGCCCTTCAGGCCCGAGACGCTGTGCGCCTCCTGGTACTCGCTCATGTTGATGGTGATGAGCTTCTTCTCGCCACCGTACAGGATGTCGGCCAGCGCGAGCGCGGTCTCGGTCTTGCCGACGCCCGAGGGGCCGACGAACATGAACACGCCGCGCGGCTTGTTGGGGTCTTCCAGGCGCGCGCTCGCGGTGCGCACGCGCTGGGCCACGGCAGCAAGCGCGTGGTCCTGGCCGATGACGCGCTCGGCGAGCAGGGTGTCGAGGGCACGCACGGTCTTGATCTCGTCCTTGACCATGCGGCCCAGCGGCACGCCGGTCCAGGCCGAGACGATCTCGGCGACGACGTGGCCGTCGACCTGCAGCGGCACCATCGGCGTGGTGCCTTGCAGTGCGCGCAGTTCGGCCAGCAGGGCATCGAGTTCATCGCGCGCGGGGTCGGCGGTGGCAGCCGTTTTCTTGCGGCTGGTTGCGCGGGCCGGTGCCTTCTCCGCCACGGCGGGTACGGCCTCGGGCTGCTGAGCGGTCGACTCGTCGCGTTGCGCACGCAGCGCGCGGATGCGTTCGACCAGCGCGTTCTCTTCGGCCAGGCGTTGCTGGCTCGCGGCCAGCTCGGCCTGCAGCGCGCTTTTCTTTTCCGCCAGTTCGGCCAGGCGCGCTTCATGGCGCCCGCCGGCCGCGGTGTCGCGCACCAGCGCAGCGCTCTCGGCCTCGATGCGTTCGAGGCCGCGGTTCGCTTCCTCGATCAGCGCCGGCGTCGCGCTCTGGCCGAGCGCGACTTTCGCGCACGCGGTGTCGAGCACGCTCACCGCCTTGTCGGGCAGTTGCCGTCCGCTGATGTAGCGGTGCGACAGGCGCACGGCCTCGGTGATGGCTTCGTCGAGCACGCGGATGTTGAAGTGCTTCTCCATCAGCGGCACCATGCCGCGCAGCATGGCGGCCGCCAGCGTCTCGCTGGGCTCCTCGACCTTCACGACCTGGAAGCGCCGCGCAAGCGCCGCGTCCTTCTCGAAGTACTTCTTGTACTCGCCCCAGGTGGTGGCGGCGATGGTGCGCAGCTCGCCGCGCGCGAGTGCGGGCTTGAGCAGGTTGGCCGCATCGCTCTGCCCGGCCTGGCCGCCCGCGCCGATCATGGTGTGGGCTTCGTCGATGAACAGCACGATCGGGTGCGGGCTCTTCTTCACTTCGGCGATCACGTTCTTCAGGCGGTTCTCGAACTCGCCCTTCACGCTCGCACCGGCCTGCAAGAGGCCCATGTCCAGCGTGTGCAGCGCCACGGCGCGCAGCGACTCGGGCACGTCCTGCGCCGCGATGCGCAGTGCCAGCCCTTCGACCACGGCCGTCTTGCCGACGCCGGCCTCGCCCGTGAGGATGGGGTTGTTCTGGCGCCGGCGCATCAGGATGTCGATGACCTGGCGGATCTCGGTGTCGCGGCCGATCACGGGGTCGAGCGCGCCGTCCTTCGCGCGCTGCGTGAGGTTGGTGGTGAACTGGTCGAGCGCGGGCGTCTTGCCCGGCACGCCCGTGGCCAACGGGTCGGCCGGCGCTTGCTGCGCCTCGCCTTCGGCGGCCGCGCCCGAGGCGCCGGCTTCCGCCGCTTCGCTCGATCCGTCGGTGAGCTTGTCGAAGTCGTGCTTCAGGTCTTCGAGGCGGATCTTCGCGAACAACGGAGAGCCGCGCTGCGCCAGCTGCGCGAGGTCGGGCTGCGTGAGCAGCGCGAGCAGCAGGTGGCCCGAGCGGATCTGCGCCGCGTGCGCGTCGAGCGAGGCCAGCAGCCATGCCTGCTGGAACAGCTGCTGCAGGTGCTGCGAGAACACGGGCGTGCGCGTGTTGCCGTTCTTGAAGGTCTGGATCTCTCGCTCCAGGTCCGACTGGATCGCGGTGGCGCTGATGCGGTTGGCGTGCAGCACGCGCGCGAGGTCGTTGTCGGTCTGCTCCAGCAGCGCCAGGAACAGGTGCTCCAGGTCGACCTCGTAGTGGCCGTGGGCCAGGCACAGGTTGGCGGCGCGCTGCGTGGCCATGCGGGCGCTGGCGTTGAGCTTGGTGATCAGTGTCTTCAGCGAGGTGCTCATGAGCGGTGGTGTTGTTCTGTCGGTCGTGTTCGTTGAAAGGGTCACTGCAGGGGCTGAAGCTCGTACTGCGTGTCGCTGCGGTCGCCCTCGGCCTCGCGGGTGGTGATGAAGCTGTCCCAGCCGAGGTGGCTGCCGCCGCTGTCGCTGAGCTGCACGGCGGCCACTTCTTCGCGCGCCAGGATCAGGCGCACTTCGTATTCGCAGGTCACGCCGGCCAGCAGCGCCAGCATCTTTTCGAGCGCCTTCGCATGCGCGCGGCCCGGAAAGAACTCGCGCAGCGCGCTGCGCTTGAGCGGGCCGATCCACAGGCGGATGCGCAGGTCGCGCTGCCAGATGCGCTCGCCGGCCATCGCGTTCTGGCCCAGGCTCACATTGCCCTCGCCCAGCCTGGAGCGCTGCTGCACGGGCATGTCGTACCACTTGCCGAGGAACTGCTCGATGCGGATGTGGCTGCGGAAGTAATCGGACAGCACGCGCTGCAGGTACGCCGCCGACATCGGCCGGTGGCGCACCGCGGCGGCGTAGCCGGCCACGGTCTCGTCGAACACGGTGCCCGTGCCGTCGGTCAGCGGATCGCGTTGGGCCGTGTGCTCCAGCCCGGCCATCGACAGCAGCACCGGCAGGTAGGCGCGGCTGCGCTCGTGCTCGTAGTGCAGCGGCAGGCGGTACTTGCGCCAGGCCGCATAGAAGAGCGCGGCGGCGCGGTTGCTGAACACGTCGAGAAAGGCGCGCGCCGAGCTGTCGCGCAGATGCTGCTCGCGGCGCATCAGCATCTCGGTGTAGACGATGGGCAGGGCGCCCGACACGCCCAGCATGCCGAAAGACGCAGGCGTGAGTTCGATGCGGCCCAGGCCGTGTTCGTCCTCGTGCGGCAGCGGCGGCTCGCACAGCTGCGCGCCCGACATCAGCTCGCCCACGGCGTCGCGCACCGCCAGCGCCTCGATCTCGCTGGGCGGGAAGTTCAGGCTCGTGGAGCTGCGAAAGCGCACCCAGCGCGGCACCATGCGCTCGCCGGGCACCAGGCGCTGGTGCACGTCGCGCTCCTGCCGTTTGAGCAGCATGAGCTCGATCAGCCGCACCGCCTGGAAAAATTCGAAGCGGTAGGGTTCGCGCAGCAGCCTTTCGGCTACAGGAGGATCGATTCGCCGCTGCGGGGCTTGCATCGCACCAGCTCCTCCTTGTCGCGCGCCGAAACGATCACCAGTTGGGTGAAGCTGTTCAGGTGCACATAGAGACCGAAGAAATGGTCCATCACGCGGGCAAAGGCCTGCAGGCTGCTGCCCACGAAGCCGGTCTCGTCGACCGTGAGCTTGAGCTCGATGCCGCGCACGAAGGTCGCGAAGGGCTTGCCCGGCAGCCACTGGGTGGTGGCCTGCTGCTCGATCGCGGTGATGGCCTCGATCTGCCGCGCCGACACGGCCGAGCGGCCCAGGTCGTACAGCCGCAGCATTTCCTTCAACGCCGGCAGCCCGCTGGTGGCCAGCGACAGGTGGTTGAGCGACAGGTGCGACACCAGCCGCCACTGCACGCCCTTGCCGCGCGGCATGCGCAGCGTCTGCGTCGGGCGGCGCAGCATGCGGATCGAGCGCGCCACCGAGTTGCCCTCGATGAACAGGTCGCCGCCGGGCAGGCCGAAGGCCAGCGAATGCGGCAGGTCGCGGTTGGTGCAGGTGAGATCGATGCTCAGCGTTTCGGTCTGCGGCAGCGAGGGCTGGAAGTCGATGTCGACGATCGAGAGCTCGGTCTCGTAGCCCGGGCTGCGCTGCGCCACGAGTTCGTTGCGCCGCGCGAACCAGTAGTGCTCGGCCTCCTTCGGATGCTCGCCGTGGTGCAGCGAATAGAAAGGCCGGAACTCGATGTAGGCGTCGCCCTCGGCGGTCTGCTTCACGAGCTTGACCGAGTCGATGCTGTAGACCTCGAAGCCGAAGGCGCGGCGCGCATCGGCCACCACCGGGTAGGCGGCGGCGGCGTGCGTGACGCGGATCGGGTCGCTGCGCTGCTTGAAGAGGTTGATGACGGGCGTGCAGCCCAGGCGCAGGTTGCGGCTGGACACGCCCTCGAGCAGCCGCGCCGTGGGCGAGTCGGCGCGCACGCCGGTCATCACCAGGTGCAGCGTGATCGAGCGGCACGAGCCGATGTGGCGCAGCGCGTTCGCCAGGTCGATGTCGACGAAGTTGAACTTCTCGGGGAACGCGAAGTACTCGCTCAAGAGGCGGTAGGCCGGGTGCGAGCGCGCCGGCAGTTCGATGAGCGCGTCGGCCTCCTCGAAGCCGACCGGGTGCAGCGCTTCGCCCTGCACCAGCGTCCACTTGCCGCTGCGTTCGGGCTCGACGAAGACGGCGGCCGTCTTCAAAAAGATGGCGTCGGCCAGTGCCGTGGCCAGCGAGGGCTCGGCATCGATGAAGGTGCGCAGGCGCGCCAGCGTGAGCGCCAGGGTGCCGAGCGACTTCTGCTCGCCGGTGGCCTCGAGCGTGACCGACAGGCAGCCCGTGGCGTTGCGCGGCAGCGAGGCCTGCGCGGGCGCATTCACCACCGAGTGATAGACCACGTTCGACACCTGCACCGCCGCCAGCGTGACGTCGTATACGCTGCGAAAGCGGCAGGCGCCGCCGCGCACCGGCTGCGAGGTCAGCTCGGTGCCGCGCGCAATGGTGACGGGCTTGCTGAGCTTGGCGAGCGCCGCGCCGCCGGCGTCGAACTGCGCGATGGAGCACGACGGAAAGGGCCGCAGGTAGTGCGGGTACATCACCTCGAGCAGCGCTTCGGTGAGCTCGGGGTAGTCGTCGTCGAGCTTCTTGCTGATGCGGGCCGTGAGCAGCGCGAACGACTGGATCATGCGTTCGACGTGCGGGTCTTCGCTGGCGTCGGCCGAGATGGCCAGGCGCGCGGCGATCTTCGGGTAGCCCTTGGCGAACTCCTGCGAGTAGCCGCGCAGGAAGGCCAGCTCGCGTTCGTAGAAGGGCAGCAACTCGTCCATGGTGAGCGTCGGGGTCCGGCGTGGCGCTAGGCGTACCGGCTCTTGCCGGTACCGCGGGTGATGGAGTACTGCAGCGTCGTGGGCTGCAGCATGGCGTCGAAGTTCACCGGCTCGGCCAGCTCGGGCAGCACGAGCAGGGCGGTGATTCCGAAATAGAGCATGTGGGTGCTGGCCTGGCCGTCGACCTCGAGCGACACCGAGACATCGCGCAGGCGCGACTCGTGGCGCGCAATGGCCTGCTCCAGCGAGCGGCAGATGAACGATCGGTCGTAGTGGCTGGCCAGGCTCAGGCCCGAGAAATCGCTCAGGCCGTAGGTCATGACGGAACGCCGGCACTCGGGGTAGGCCTGGAGCTTGGCGTCGTCGAAGACCATGCGCGTGTTGAGCAGGGATTCGAGGTCGCGTGCGACCACGTTCTTGACCTCGTCAAGCGACAAATGCCGCAGCACCGGCGAAGCCGGCCCGCGCCAGTCGTCATCGAACAGCTTGTCGAGCAGGCCCGGTTCGAATCCTGTCATGGGTCACTCCCTGTCTCTCGCGTCGGACAACGGGCACGGCGCCGCGCGAGGGGCGCGGCGCCAAAAAGAAACCGCGGCCTGCGCCGCGGTCGTCATTGCCCGACTGGCGTCAGACCGAGTAGGTCTTGTCGTTCTTCGTGAGGCTCCAGGCGCCTTGCGAGTTGCCGCCCTGGTTGCCGCCGATCTTCTGCTGCGTGTACTTCCACTGCACGGCGGCGTACTTCAGCGAGAAGGTCTCGCTCGGCACGCTGGCCACGTCGGTGCTCACGACCTTCGGGTTCACGCTGGCGATCAGCACGTACTTGAGCTTGATCTCCATGTACTGCACGCGCTTGCCTTCGCCGTCGGCACGGTAGAACTGCACCGTGACTTCGTCGAAGGTGGTGCCGCCCGACGCGTGCTGGTACAGCAGCGGGCTGACGACGTCCATGTCCTTCGTGAAGATCATCTCGCCGTGCTCGCAGCGCTCGGCGGTGTGGCCGCCGGCGGTCGACGCGGTGGCCGAGCGCGGTTGCACGATGCTGTGCTGCCACGAGCTGACTTCGATCCAGTCCTTGTGGTCCTTGTCCTGCGACTCGCCGTTGATGGCCGGGCTGCCGAACTTGACGTAGATATCTTTCATGTTTCTTCCCCTTCTTGATTGATTGATTACTGACAGTTAACGTGTTGCAGCACGGCCCCTCGGCCGCGCACCCGATCTGCCTCCTTACTTATTCACTGACTTCGGCAGATCGGCGACCAAGCGCAGTGAAATAGACAGTTCATCCAGCTGGAAGTGCGGGCGCAGGAACGCGACCGCGCGGTACACGCCGGGCCGGCCGGGCACTTCGCCGACCTGGATGGCGGCTTCGCGCAGCGGGAACTGGGCCTTCTGCTCCTGCGTCGCGTTGTCGTCGAGCAGCACGTACTGCGCGATCCAGCGGTTCAGGAACTGTTCGACGTTGTGCGCCGAGGCAAAGCTGCCGATCTTGTCGCGCATCATGGCCTTGAGGTAGTGCGCGATGCGCGACACCGAGAAGATGTACTGCAGCTGCGCCGACAGCACCGCGTTGGCGTTGGCGCTGTCGGTGTTGTACTTCTTGGCCTTCTGCAGCGACTGCGCGCCGAAGAACGCCGCGTAGTCGGAGTTCTTGCAGTGCACGAGGGGAATGAAGCCCAGGTCGCTGAGCTCTTTTTCGCGCCGGTCGGTGATGGCGATCTCGGTCGGGCACTTCAGGGCGATCTCGCCCTCGTCGGTCTTGAAGGTGTGCGTGGGCAGGTCTTCGACCAGGCCGCCACCTTCCACGCCGCGGATGGCCGCGCACCAGCCGAAGTCGTCGAACGCGGCCGTCAGGCGCGTGGCGAAGGCCCAGGCCGCGTTGCACCAGAGGTACTTGGCGTGGTCGGTGCCGTCGACGTCTTCCACGAAGTTGAAGCTGTCGACCACCGTGCCTTCGCGCGGGTGGTAGGGCAGGCGCCCGAGGAAGCGCGGCAGCGTGAGGCCGACGTAGCGCGAGTCTTCCGAATCGCGGAACGACTTCCACTTGGCGTACTCGACGGTGTCGAACACCTTGGCCATGTCGCGCGGCTTGCCCAGGTCGGAGAAGCTTTCCAGGCCCAGCAGCTCGGGCGAGGCCGCGCCGATGAAGGGCGCGTGGGCGGCAGCCGCCACGTGCGCCATCTGGTCCAGGAAGTACATATCTTCGGGCTGGCGCGTGACATCGAAGTCGCCCACCAGCGCACCGAACGGCGCACCGCCGAAGGTGCCGAACTCTTCTTCGTAGACCTTCTTGAACATCGCGCTCTGGTCGAACTCGACGGCGGCCTTGAAGTCCCGGATCAGGTCGCGCTTGGTGGCGTTGATGACCTTGATCTTGAGCATGGTGCCGGTCGGCGTTTCCTTGACCAGGTACTCCAGGCCGCGCCAGGTGCTCTCCAGCTTCTGGAACTCGGGCGCGTGCATCACGGCGCTGAGCTGTGCGGAGATGAGCGCGTCCAGGTCGGCCACGCGCGCGTCGATCATGGCCGACACGTTGTCGGAGACGATCACCGAGCCTTCGAGGACCTGGCTGACGAGTTCGCCGATGAGGTCCTTGGTGCGCGTGTGTTCCACGTCGGACTTGGCGACCTTGCTCTTCTCGACGATCTGGTCGAGCAGGTCGACCGAGACTTCAGACGAGGCGACACCACTCGATGCCGAAAGTGCTTGCGCGGTCATGTTCAGCTTTCGTCCTTCTTGCCAACGCCTTGTCCCAGGCGCTGGAGTTGCTCGGTGTTGTTCAGCACGTCGGCCAGCAGGTCTTCGAGCTTGCTGTTGCCGGCCATCTTGTTGCGCAGGTCGGCCAGCTTGGTGCGCGCGTCGAGCAGGCGCTTGAGCGGCTCGATCTGCTCGACGACGGCTTCGGGCGAGAAGGCGTCCATCGAGTTGAAGGTGAGGTCGACACCGAAGCTGCCGCCGCGCCCGTCCAGCTTGTTCGGCACCTGGAAGGCGGCACGCGGGGCCACGCCCTTCATGACGTCGTCCATGTTGTCGCGGTCGATGTTGACGAACTTGCGGTCCTTGAGCTTGGGCTGCTCGACCTCGGACTGGCCCGCCAGGTCGGCGATCACGCCGACGACGAAAGGCAATTCCTTTTTCTCGATGGCGTCACCGAGTTCCACGTCGTACGTGAGTTGCACGCGCGGCGGGCGCACTTTTTGGAGACGCTTCTGCACGCTCTGTCTTTTGGTCGCCATAAGCTTCAATACCTTCGCAATAGGACTGAGAAACGAATTAAAAAGTTGTACGACCCATTTCCAGATCGCACGCTCATTCGTTAATACATTGGTTTAAAAACCAATTCAAAAACCGGACAATTACTTGAGCGCGTCAAATGGATTGCCGCCACCCGCGCGCGGGGCGGGCGCGGCAGGTGCCGGGCGCGGCGCGGCGACCGGGGCGGGCCGTGCGGCGGCGACCGGAGTCGGCGCGGCGGACGATGACGACGAGGGCGCGGGTGCCGGGCTGGGGGCCGCGGCGCGGCGCGTGGGTGCCGGCCGGGCTTCGGGGCCGGCGGGCACCAGGACCGACAGGCCCAGGGTTTCGCGCAGCAGCGCGGCCAGGCGGTAGGCGTCGGCGTTGGCGTCGCCGCTCAGGCTGCTGTCCTTGCCCAGGTCCTCGATGGAGCGGGCCGCCAGGCGCAGGCCGCCCACGGCGGTGATGCTCTTGGCCTGCCGGCTGGAGGGGTCGCGGCGCAGCGACTCCTCGGCGGCCGAGATGGCCAGGCTGTAGCGGCCTTCGTTGAAGTAAATCTGCGCGATGCGCGACCACGGCTCACCGCGGGTCGGGTTCTCGGTGGCGAGCTGCTGGTACTGGCGGATGACGGGCGCCTTGTCGCCGGTGGCGGCTGCCGCGGCGGCATCGACCTCGGCCAGGCTCTTGTTGTAGGCCGCGGTGGCCTGGGCAACGGCCGCGTCCGGCGTGGTGGTACAGGCCGACAAAAAGACGGTGCTCGCAATGGCACCGGCAATCATCGTGCGCGACATGATTTTTCGAATCGACACATTCCCCCCTGATCTGACTTTTTAGCAGGCCGCAATCATTCATTAAATTGCGACCGTTGACAATAACAATACACGATACTACAGCCGCGTGGATGGCAAATGACGGGGGCGGATTAATGCTAATTTCCTAATCGAAAGTCATTTTCGAAATCGGTTAATCCTATTTGGTCCATCGAAATATTGTTACGGCTCGCTTTTAATGAAAATATTAATTACATCTGGCGCGCTGCTGGCCGCGTTGATGCTCGGCGGGTGCAGCTCGCCGGCGCTCACGATCGCCAACATCGCGCTCGAGGCGAGCGGACTGAAGAAGCCCGAGCTGCCCGAGTCGCAAAAGCCCCCGCGCAAGGTGACGATGTCGATCGCCGCGGGCAAGAACCTCAACGCCGACGGCCGCAACCGCCCGCTGTCCGTGGTGATGCGCATCTACAAGCTGAAGGAGACGACGGGCTTCTACCAGTCGTCCTTCGACGCCTTCGTCACGCCGGGTCGCGACAAGACGCAGCTGGGCGACGACCTCGTCGAGAGCCGCGAGATCACGCTCATTCCCGACCAGCAATACACCTGGACCGAGATGGTTCCGCGCACCGCCAACGCGGTGGCCGTGGTGGTGCTGTTCCACTCGCCCGACGCGCAGCGCTGGCGCTTCGCCTTCAACGCCGCGGACGCCGAGAAGACCGGCATCGTGATGGGCGCGCATGCCTGCGCGCTCACCGTCACGACAGGCGCGGTGGTGGGCCAGCAGAACGCACAAGGCGCCGCCCCCACGGGCGCGCTCAACCTGTTGGGGCCGGTAACTTGCCGGCCCTCGCCCGCCTGATCTGCAGCGACGGCGGGGCCGTTCAAGTCGACACGACGATGCGATACATTCAAAAAAAATTGTGGGGAGTTGATCCGACGTGAGCTACGCAGCCAAGGTCCTCTGGGGAGAGGGCTTGTTTCTACGCCCCCAGCACTTCCAGCGCCAAGACGCGTACCACGAGGCGCGCCTGCGCGCCACGGCGCAGACGCTGCATCCGTACTTCTGGGGCGTGCGCTCCATCAGCTTCGACCTCGATGCGCTGGCCAGCGGCATGCTGCGCGCCTCGCAGCTGTCGCTGGTGTTCCCCGACGGCGAACCCTACGCAGCGCCGCAGGCCGACGCGCTGCCCCCGCCCATCTCGCTGGACACGCTGAGTCCGGGCCAGAACGAGATCACCTTCTACCTGGTGCTGCACCCGGTGAAGGAGCTCGGCAAGAACTACACCGACCCCAACGAAGAAGGCTTTGCCGCGCGCTACACCAGCGACGCGACGCAGTCGCTCGACCTGTACACCAACGCCGTGAGCGCCGAGGTGGTGTTCCTGCGCAAGAGCGTGAAGCTCCTGGCCGACACCGAGCCGCGCGAACAGTTCGTGTCGATCCCCGTGATCCGCATCCGCCGCACCGCCGCGGGCGGCTTCGAAATCGACCGCAGCTTCGTGCCGCCGTGCACCAGCATCGACGCCTCGCCCACCGTGTTCCAGCAGCTGCGCCGGCTGCTCGACGTGCTGCAGGCCAAGGTCAATTCGCTCTACGGCATTCACCGCGAGCCGAGCAAGAACATCATCGAGTTCCGCTCGGGCGACATCGCCTCGTTCTGGCTGCTGCACACGGCCAACTCGGCGTTCGCCTCGCTCTCGCACCTGTTCCATCACCCGTCGCTGCATCCGGAGCGGTTGTTCCAGGAACTGCTGAGCCTGGCCGGCGCGCTGATGACCTTCGCCAAGACCTACTCGCTGAACGACCTGCCGGTGTACGACCACGAGAAGCCCGGCCCGGCCTTCGCCGAGCTCGACCGCATCGTGCGCGACCTGCTCGACACCGTGATCTCCACGCGCTACTTCGCCATTGCGCTCACCGAGACGCGCAACGCCTTCTACCTGGGGCGCCTGGACTCCGGCAAGATCGACGAGAAGACCGTGTTCTACATGTCGGTCACCGCCAGCATGCCGGCCGCCGAGCTGGCCGAGGTGGTGCCGCAGCGCTTCAAGATCGGCGCGCCCGAAGACGTCGACAAGCTCGTGCTCTCGGCCATGCCGGGCGTGCGCATCGTCTACGCGCCGCAGGTGCCACCGGCCATTCCGATCCGCGCGGGCGCCTGCTACTTCTCCATCGACAGCAAGAGCCAGCTGTACGACCGCATGCTGCAGGCGCAGAGCGTCACCATCTACGCGCCGGCCGGCATCCCCGACATGCAACTCGAACTGATCGCCGTGACCGGCTGATCACCCGCCCGATCGTATGAACACCACCACCCTCAACAAGGCCCCTTCCCTGCTGGGCGCCGACGCGCCGCCGGCCTCGTTCACGCCGGCCGGCGTGGCGCCCGACGCCGATTCGAGCCTGCTCGACCTGCTTTACGACGGCTTCGTGATGCTGTTCCTGCTCAAGAAGAAGCAGCAGCCGGCCACCACCGAGCAGTTCCTCACGGGCATCCGCAACTACCTGGGCGAGTTCGAGCGCAACGCGCGCAAGCTCGACGCCACGGCCGAGCAGATCCACGCGGCCAAGTACGCCTTCTGCGCCACCGTCGACGAGTTCGTGCTCTCGGCGCCCGAGTTCGCCATCCGCTCCGAATGGGAGCGCCGGCCGCTGCAGCTCACGCTGTTCGGCGACCAGCTGGCGGGCGAGAACTTCTTCAACATGCTCGAGGTTGAGCGCGCGCACGGCGCCGCGCGCATCCAGACGCTCGAGGTGTTCTACATGTGCCTGCTGCTGGGCTTCCAGGGCAAGTACGCCATCGACGGCACCGAGAAGCTGGCCTACCTCACGGCGCGCGTGGGCGACGAGATCGCCAACGCGCGCGGCAAGCGCACGCCCTTCGCGCCGCACTGGCCGCTGCCCGACCTCATCTCGCACTCGCTCAAGCGCGAGGCGCCGCAGTGGGTGGTGGCCGCGCTGTTCGCGCTCATCGGACTGCTGGGCTTCATCGGCCTGTCGGCGCACCTGGGCAGCACCACGCAGGGCGCGCTCGCCAGCTACCAGGACATCGTGAAGCTCGGCCCGCGCCAGGCCAACCTGACGATCTCGCTGCCATGACCACGGCCGCGACGAACCGCCTCGACCTCGCGGCCCTGCTGGCCCCGATTTCCGAGGCCAAGCCCTGCGGCGAGGACATGCTGTTCTCGCGCGAGTTCGACGCCATCCAGGAAGCGCGCAAGCACGACGACCCCTCGCTCGAACAGGGCGAATGGGTCATCGAGCTGAAAGAGGCCAACTGGCCCTTCGTGATTTCGGAGTGCGAGAAGCTGCTGCGCGCGTCCACCAAGGATCTGCGACTGGGCGTGTGGCTCACCGACGCGCTGGCCAGCCAGCGCGGCTTCGAGGGGCTGGCCGACGGCTACCGCCTGCTCAGCGGCCTGTGCCGCCAGTACTGGGACGAGCTGCATCCGCAGCCCGAGGGCGGCGACATCGAGATGCGCATCGGCACCGTCACCTGGCTGATCTCGCGCTCCGTCGAGCTGCTGCAGCGCGCGCCCATCGTGAGCGACGGCCACACCGGCCACAGCGCGCTGGTGTGGGAGACCGCGCTGGCGCTCGACCAGGCCATCCGCCGCACGCCGGCGCAGGCCGACGAGCTGCAGCGCAACAAGGTGACGCTCGAGCAGTTCGACCGCCTGCGCCGCGCCACGCCCGCGAAGTTCCTGCAGAAGACGCACCGCGACGTGCAGGCCTGCGAGCAGGCGCTGGCCGAGTTCGAGGCCGTGTTCGACGAACGCACCGCCTCCAACGGCCCGAGCTTTCGCGCCGCGAAGGACGCGGCCACGGCCATCCGCCAGGCCGTCGAGCGCTTTGCGCGCGAAGCCGGCGTGCCGATCGACAACGGCGCGGTGCCGCAAGCCGCCGCCGCTGCACCGGCCGCCAGCGCACCGGCTGCCCCGACCCGCATCGAACCCGTCTTCGACGCCGCCATGCCCCATTCATCTCCCTCCTACCACGCGGCGGTGCATGTGCCCGCCGCGCTGCCGCCCGGCATCCACAGCCGCGCGCAGGCCATCGCGCAGCTCAAGGAAGTGGCGGCGTATTTCGAGCAGACCGAGCCTTCGAGCCCGGCCGCCTACATGGCGAACAAGGCCGCGCGCTGGGCCGACATGCCGCTGCATGCCTGGCTGCGCAACGTGATCAAGAACGAGCAGGAGCTGGCGCAGCTGGTGGACCTGCTCGACCTGCCGAAGGGCGACGACGAGTCGCGCTGACTTCGCGCTGAGTGAAAGAAGAAAGGCCCGCGTTGCGGGCCTTTTTCTTTAGCGTCCCACCCGGAACTCGATGCGCCGGTTGCGCGAACGCCCCTCGTCGGTCGCGTTGCTCGCCACCGGCTGGTCCGGGCCCACGCCCGAGGTCGTGAGCGTCATCGGGTCGATGCCCTTGCCCACCAGGTAGCCCTTGACCGACTCGGCGCGCGACTGGCTCAGCGCCAGGTTCGACGCGCGGTTGCCGGCGTTGTCGGTGTGGCCCACCACCGCCACCGACTTGTTGGTGAGCTTCTGCAGGATCGGCGCCATCTCGTCGAGGATGGCGCGGCCCTTGCCCGTGAGCGTGGCGCTGCCCAGCTCGAACTCGATGGTGCGGTTGGCCAGCGCCTGGTCGACCGCGATCTGCTCCGACGCGGGCACGCGCAGGCTGTTCTTGATGGTGTAGGTCGGGTTGAGCGAATTCGCCATGTCGCTCACGATCTTCTGGCGCAGCGCCTCGTTGCCGACCTCGCCGCTGAGCGCCATCTGCGTGCCCTCGATCTGGAGCTGGCCGCGGTGGATGTCCTTGAGCGAGGGCGTGATCAGCCGCTGCACGTTGGCGGCCCAGTTGGCCGGCATGCTGACGGTGCTCACCACCTCGATCTTGTCGATCACGCCGCTGGGGCCGTAGATGCGGCGCAGCGCCTCGATGACGGCGGCGCGCGTGGCCTCGTCGGGCACCTGCCCGCCGGCCACGACCGGCTCGCCCTTGCCGACGGCCGCGGCCGTGGTCTCGACGCGCGCGGCGGTGGCGCCCGCTGCGGGTTGCTGTTGTTGTGGTTGCTGGGCCTGCACGGCCGGCACGAGCGCGAGCCCGCAGGCCATGGACAGCACGAGAACGCGCAAAGAACAATTCATGACCGTGTCATTCCCCGATGAAGACTTCGCGAAAGGCGGTGAGCACGATGTCCAGCGGCAGCTGCGGCTGGTCGAGGTAGCTCACCAGCTTGAACATCGCGTAGTTGCTGTGGATGGTGTCCTCGACCCACTCCGGGTTGTCGATGTCGATGTTGTGCTCGGTGTAGACCTGCGGATGCAGCACGCTTTGCAGGCTGCGCGGCGACAGGCCGTTGAAGCCGATCACCAGCCGCGAGCGGCCGTCGATCTCGGTGACCAGCAGTACCAGCTCGAAGTCGGCCTTGGCCAGGAACTGCGACACCATCTCGAGCCAGAAGGTGGCGATCAGCGAGCGGTCGACCGGGTCGCGCGGCAGCGGCAGCGTGAGCCCCTTTTCCAGGTGCGACACGGCGCTGGCCATCACCGGCTGCAGCAGCAGGCCCAACGCCAGGATGGCGCGGCGCAGCGACACCTTGTGGCCGTCGAAGTTGAGCATCTGCTCGATGCGCAGCAGGCTGGTGTCGCGCGTGAACGCCGCATAGGTGGCACGCGAGGCCGATTTCTTGAAGCCGGTCTCGATGGCCGGGTCGATGGCCTCGAACTTCTTCAGCTCGTTGTCCAGGTCGGTGCCGGCCGCCAGCGACTGCACCTGCACCGCCATGCGGTCCCAGTAGGGGCCGATGAGCATCGGCGCGCCGCGCATGAAGTCGAGCGCCTCGTCCACGTCCACCGAAGTGGCCGCCAGGAACGGGTAGCGGCGCGACGACTCGTCGCGGCTGGGGCGCACGTGCCCCGCAATGGCCACGCGGCTGCGCGAGCCCAGGCACACGAAGTGCATCGGCGCGGCGTTGTCGTAGATCAGCTTCCAGCGCGGGTCTTCCGACAGCATCTCCATGGTCTGCGACAGCCAGTGGTCGAACACCTTGATGAGCTGCGGGTTGTACAGGCCCTTCACGAAGTCGCCGCGACCGGGCAACTTGCCGAAGTAGCACAGCTGTTGTGGCGCGCTCATCTTGCTGCCCCCCCTGCCTGCACCGGCGCCTGGGCCGGTGCCTGAACCGCCGCCGCCGCTGCTGCGCGCGGCACACCGATCTCCGCGACCGTCGACGGCAGCACCGTGCCGCGCAGGCCCTTGCCTTGCGGCGAATCGCCGCCCGAACCGGCCGACTGCGTGTTCTGGATCACGCGCAGCTTGACGGTCACGCTCGCGTTGTCGCGCGCCCACGTGAGCTCGAAGCTGCCGTCGGGCAACTTGGTGCGCTGCGCCGTGCTCAGCAGGCGCTCCAGGCCGAAGTTGCCCGGCTCGTTGATCAGCTCGACCGTGCGCCCGTCGAAGGTGACGGCGGTGATCTTCGCGCCCGGCGTGCCCTGTGCGTTGGGCCAGACGAAGTTGGACCACTGCGGCGGCGTGTTGCGGTAGCGCAGCTGCTGGCCGTCGATCTCGACCATGTATTCCGTCAGGCCCGACACGGGCTGCGGCAGGATCTGGAACAGCGTCTGCGGCTGCGCGCTGCCACCCGCACCGGCCGCGGCACCGCCCGACAGCGGCGCCACCCACTGCGCAAAACCGTTCACGAAGTCGGGGCTCAGCGTGAGGCCCTGGTCGCCCCAGGCGCGCGGCGACAAGAGGTCGCCGCGGCGGATCACCAGCGAGCCCAGCGTGGTCGTCACGAACTTGCCGATGGCGCCTTCAGGTCCGAAGAACTGCGCGATTTCCGCCGGCGAGGCCTCGATCTTCGCGCTCGCCGAGAACGGGTACTTGGTGGCCAGCGACTGCTGGAAGGGCTGGTGCACCTGCGCGCTCCAGATCTTGTTGACCTCCACCGCGGTCGGCTGCACCGTCACCGCGTAGGCCTGCAGCAGCGGGCGCACCAGCAGCGGACGCAGCGCCTGGCGCTGTGCGGCGTCCATGCCGGTGAGCATCTGCTCGTCGACGTACTTGAGCGCGTCGGCCAGCTCGGAGCCGTTGCCTTCCAGCGTCTGCTGCATGAGCTGGCGCGCGCCCGGTCCGGGATCGCCCTGGTTCTTGATCTGGTTGAAGCGCCCGCGCAACTTCGACAGCGTGCCCAGGTAGCCGCGCAGCAGCGAGGTGTTGTCGCGCTCGACCACCAGGCGCGCCACACCCGCGAACTCGCGCCCGATCGGGCCCATCGGGATTTCCGTGGCGCCGCCGTTGAGGTCGACGTTCACGTTCACCTGCGACGGCGTGGCGCGGCTGAAGAGGCGCTTGAACCAGTTGAAGGCGCCGGTGCGCGCCTGCTGCAGGCCGGCATTGACCAGCGAGGGGTTGTCCCACGAGGTCTGGTCGTACACCGTGTCGAAGACCTTGCGGATCGGCGAGTTCTGCGGATCGCCGAGCTGGTTCATCGCCACCACGGCCTGCTCGAAGCTGCCCATGTCCTTCACCGCGATGCCCTGCAGGAAGCGCTGCCACTCCTTGGCGTACTCCAGCTTGTACATGGTGGCCAGCGTCTTGCGGATCTGCTCCGGGCTGCCTTCGAGCGTCAGGTCGTCGTTGCCGGCGACGTTGAGCACCCAGTCCTTGCTGGAGGTTTCCTTGTTCGCGGCGTCGCGGATCGCGTCGTCCACGTACTGCTGCCAGGCCTCGCGCGTGAACGCGCCCGAGATGGCGACGCTGCCGGCAAGGGTGCCTTCGGCTTCGGCGCTGCTGGCCGTGGCCCCGAGGATGCGCGCCACCGTCATCGGCGCGAAGCGCGTCGAGGCACGCGCCTTGATCTCGGCGTACACGCGTTCGCGCGCCGGCATGCCGCGCACCACGCGGCGCAGGTTGTCGCGCGTCTGCTCGACCAGCGCCAGGTTGGTGTCGGCCAGTGCGGGCCAGTTGTCGTCGCCCACGCGGCGCAGGTAGAAAGTAATCATGCGCTCGGCATCGCGGATGACCGCCGCGCGCGGCATGTCGCCGCGGTTGCTCTCGAGCCAGCCGCGCCAGAAGCGCGAGATCTGGTCGGTGAGGTGCGCCGTTTCCACCTGCCGCTTGTCGGACAGCATGAGGTAGGTCTTGAGCGCGTTGTAGGCGTCCTGCACATCGGCCGGCGAGGAGCCGGCATACAGGCCGCCGCCTTCCGGCGCTGCGGCGGGTGCCGTGGTGGTCGTGGCACCGGCGACCGGCAGCGGCGCGGGCGCGGCGCCACCCGTCAGCGCGGCCACGGCGTCGGCGCGCTTCAGGCGGTCGGGGTGCGCGTTGACCTCGCGCAGGAAGGCCTGCAGGTTGTCCGACACCGGCGCGAGCATGAGCTGCTTCACGCCGCCGTAGTACTCGGCCACGAGCTTGTCTTCGAGCTGGTTGCCCTGGTACAGGCCCAGCGACAGCGACAGCGGTCGGTCGTTGCGGAATTTCTCGAGCTGCTCGATGCGGTCCTGCAGGATGCCCAGCGCCTCGAAGCGCGTGCGCAGGCCGTTGTCGCTGGCCTGCAGCTTGACGACCTTGTCCAGGTCGGCCTGCACGTTCTCCACCAGCTGCCGGTTGCCGAGGTACGACCAGGTCCAGCCGCCCAGCAGCAGGCCCAGCACCGCGACGAAGGCGAAGAAGCTCACGTAGCGCACGCGCGCCTTCACGGGGCTGGAGAACTGCCGCACCGTCTTCTTGTCGGCAAAGATCACCTTGGAGAACAGGTCGCGCAGGAAGAACCCGTTCTGCGAATAGATTTCCTTCGACTTGGTGGCCGCGTTGCTCAGCGTGAGCCCGAAGCGCTTGGCGATGCGCTCGGTCGACAGGCTGCGCATCGTGCCTTCCTGCAGGGCGCTGGTGAAGTAGAAGCCGCGGAACACCGGCTTGTGCTGGAACGGGTTGCTCTCGAACAGCGTGGCCAGGAAGGCGCGCAGCGCGGGCTTGATGGCCGCGAACTCGAGCGGAAAGATCAAGAGCTCGGGCGACGGGTCGCTGCTGCGGTGGTTCGCGAAGTGCGAGACGCTGATTTCCTTCAGGCCCATGTAGAGCTCGTCGAAGCGCTTGTCGAACAGCGCCACGGCGTCCTGCTTCTCGTCGCCGTCGTAGGGCAGCGAGGCACCCCACACGCGGTCGCGCTCCATCTTGTCGCTGTCGCCGAAGAACTCGGCAAAGCCGGTGATCAGGTCGGCCTTGGTGAACATCACGTAGACCGGCGCGAACACCTCGAGCCGCTCGGTGAGTTCCTGCATGCGCTGGCGCAGGTTCTTCGCGAGCTGGATCGCAAAGTCGGGCCGGCTGCCGATCAGCTCGGGAATGCTGGCCGTGATGATGATCCCGTTGATGGGCGCCTTCGGCCGGTACTTCTTGAGCAGGTCGAGGAAGCCGAACCACTCCTTGCGGTCTTCCTGGTGAATCGAGTAACGCCCCGCCGTGTCGAGCACGATGCCTTCGGTGGTGAAGAACCAGTCGCAGTTGCGCGTGCCGCCGATGCCCTGGATCACCGCGTTGCCCTTGTCGGCGAACGGGAACTGCAGGCCCGAGTTCAGGATGGCGCTGCTCTTGCCCGCGGCCGGGTTGCCGATGACCATGTACCAGGGCAGCTCGTACAGTGCCTCGCTGCCCGACATCTGGCCGATCTTCGAGGTCTTGATGGTCTTGACCGCCTCGACCATGCGCCCGCGCAGCTCGTCGATCTCGGCCTTGCGCTCGGGGTCGCTGTCGCGCACGGCGGCATCGGCCTGGTCCTCGAGCATGTCGCCGAGCTTGCGGTTGGCCGCGCGCGTGCGCATGCGCCGCACGAACCACACGAGCAGCCACAACAGCAGCAGCACCACGAAGATGCCGACGGCCCAGATCGCGCCGACTTCGAGCGTCTGCGCCCCGAGCAGCAGGAACGCGCCGAGCGCGATGGCGCCGATCACCGACAAGGTGCGCGGATCGGCCAGGAAACTGAAGAATCGCCGCATAGAAGTTTCTGGAATCGGTCCTGTTTAAGTAGCGGGTGACGCGGGGCTCGCCGGGCCGGCCAGCAAGGCCGTTCGGGCGAGCGCGTCCTGCACGGAAATGGCGAGCACATGCCGTGCATCGCGCGCAGCCAGGTGGCACGCGAGCACGACGGCGCTCATGTCGGCCGCGGCCCCCAGATGACCCAGGGTGGCGCAGACAGAGAGGTTGTTTTCGAAGGGCACATGCGGCAGCCGCTCCTGCACGAGCTTCGCCACTTCGGTGACGCGGCTGGTGCGGTGGTCGGCGTCGCTCACGACCCAGTCGACCTGGGCGGTCTCGAGCGTCGAGGTGGCGAGCAGGTGCTGGGCGAAGCGATCGAGCAGGCTGGCATCGGGCGTGCGCGCGGTGTCGGCCGAGGCCTCGCGCTGACCGCTTGCGCTGCGCGACAGGCGCACGGCGTCGGGCGGCGCCAGCAGCGCATCGCCGGCGCGCACGAGCAGCAGGCCCGCGGCGGCTTCGCCGGGCACGCGGCCCTTGCGGCGCGTGGCGGTGTACAGCAGGCCATCGGCCTCCCAGCGCGCGATGCTCGCTTCGGACACCGAGGAATCGGCCGCCAGCGCGATCCACAGCGCGGGCCTTTGCTCGCGATGCAGCGACAGGCTGATGCGGTCGAGCAGCGCCATGCCGGACACGCCGTCTTCGCTCTTGAAGCAGTCGACAAGCCAGCGCTGCGACGCATCGCCCTCGCGCACGCGCTGCTGCACCCACTGCGTGGCGATCGCGCGTTCACTCTCGCTCCATGCGCCCGGCAACAGCAGCGAGAGGTTCAGCTGCGGCGCCGCCGCCGGCCCCGGGATGACGCCGCCGCTGGACACGAAGCGCCCGGGCGCGCGCACCGCGAGCGCATCACCCGCGTTGGCGATCGCCTCGGCCGCGGACGCCAGCAGCTCCTGCAGCACGTCGGACATCAGGTGGATGGCGCGCAGCCGGTCGTCGGGCAGCGCATCGACATCGAAAGCTTCGCCGGCGGGTTGCAGGCTTTCGCGCAGGTGCTCGCGCAGCTCGTTCTCGTCGATGCCTTCGACGCGTCCCGCGATGACGGGAAAGCCTTCGCCGTCACGCAGTTCGGGAACGATCTCTGGCGTCTGCGCCTGGCCGATCGCGGTGGCCACCGTGTCGGCATCGCTGCCGCGTGGTGTGCGAAGGGCGAAGGCGAGCACGGCCATCTGCAGGCGCTCCTGCGAGGCCTCGGTTGCTGCGGCATTCGATGAGGCGGCGGCGCCTGCGACCACTGTTGTCCCAGCTGCGGGCAACGCAGCGGCGGGCGCGGCCGTGAAGATGCGGCGCAGCACCACATAGAAGAGCATCAGCGCCAGCGGAAGCACCACGAGGTAGAGCACGATGTCGCTCGTGCTCGGCATGCGCGCCGTGTACTGCCAGTAGACGATCACGAGCACCCACACCGTGATGAACACGGCGCAGGCCAGGAGCACGGGCTTGATCAGTCGCGACAGCATCCGGAGTTTTCGAACGCCTGGGTCACGCGAGGGCGATAGCGATGGCAGCGGCCCACGCGGTCGCGTGACCGCATGCCATGCCTGCAGCCGAAGAAGGAGGCACCGCCGTCATTCGGACGCGGAAGCGATCTGGCTGGACAACAGCCTGCAACCGCAGGCCGCACGGTCGCCGTGGCGCGCCACGCGACGGCCATCGATCGACACGCAGTCGCTGCCCGTCACGATGGGGTTGATGCCATGGCCGGGCCGTGGGCACGACACCATGTCGCCGATGCGCGCCACGCGCCGTTCGTCGATGTGCGTGTTTTCGGATGCGGTGATCACGAAGCCACCGTGGTCGGTCTTGTCATGCAGAACGATCCACGGGCGGTCGTTGTCCGCCTCGGGTTGATCCTCACCCATTTGAACTCTCCCCCTTGATTGCCTCGTGGTGTGCCGGTGCGACAGATGTCGTCTCGGCATTCAGTTGCGTGACAATTTAAATCCCGGCTTGCGGTACTCCACGTGACCGTAATCCCTGAAGGACCATCGACCACCCCACACCAAGCCCACGGACTCGGCCGCTTCACCATAGAGGCGATAGCCTTCCATGGCCCATGGATCTTTTTCAGAGATCACCAGCTTGCCATTGCGATAGAACGCGTTGTCTGCCGCAAGTCCATACTGATGATAGCTTTGATTAGCCTTCGCCATGGTCACTGTATTGCCCAATGCAGCGAGTTTGGCTTGTCGTTCGGGGCTGCGATAACCCTCGAGCAATGCGAGGTCGTAGCCGTGCTTTTCTTTCATGATCTTGTAGACGAGCAGCAAACGATTACGAAAGTCCACATCGAGAACAGCCCAGTCCCGACTGCCTTCTTTCGTGAGCGGACGAATCTGCTCCACCTCTGCCGTCGCAAACACCTCGGGCGGCAACGGCTGCGGCGGCACCAGCTGCTCGCCTTTGAGCAAGGCCTCGATCTTCGGGTCGCTTGTGGCAGCCCAGTCATCGAAGAACAGAACCCGGCCACTTCCGAAAGTCACACTTAACAACACCGGCACGATAAGCAGACCCATGCCCGACAGCAACAAGTAGCGATGCCTTACGGCAAAAGTACGCACTCCCGAGCCGCTGTCGCGCATCAACTGAAAACTTGCTTCGGACACAAAACCAAGACGGCGTCCTATTCCAATAAAAAAGAATGCAATAGCAGTAGAAATGGAGACCGTCGCTCGCAACACACGGTCACGAAAAGAAGGGAACAAGAAGATGGCAAGTGCTGCCACCATCAAGGCAAAATAACAAAAGAGAGTGAAGAAGATCAACGGTGTTCAATGAGAGCCACTCAATTGTATGAGTCGCTTAAAAATTTGAACCCATCGCACGCAGCACCTTGTTGCATCCCAATTGCGATATCGCGTTGATCACGCCACATAAAGCCGAGGGGAGAAATCACATGCCCGCAGCCAGCCGGACCACCCATCCATGATGGGCGCGCCAGACGCCCACAAGGACCGACCGAGCCTGCTCGGTTCGAGCGCACCCACCGCGGCCACATCGACCGCCGCACCCGGCGGCGAATCCACGCGGGTGCTCGCACAGTTCGGTGGCCGCGAGAGCGGCGCGCGCTCCTTCTTCGCACGGCCCGGCGTGTGGGCTTCGCTCGCGGTGTTGATCGGTGTGGCGGGTGCCACGACTTACCACCTGCAATCGAAGCGCGCGGACGCCGCAGCGACGACCGTGGCGGCAGCAACGCCTGCGCCGGTTGCAGCGCCTGTCGCCAAGGAACCACCGAAGCCCGAAGCGCCTGTTGCCGCCGCGGCACCGGAGCCCACGCCCGCACGCATCATCGAAGGCGACAGCACGCCGCCGCCGGCACCGCAGCAGCAACAGCAACAACAGGCCTCTACGCCGTTCGCAGCCATCGGTGCGCAGCCCATGGCCGTGCCGCCGGCCGCGAAGCCTGCGCGCGTTGCAGTGGCAACATCCCCCGCGAAGAAGGCAGGCGCCGACAGCAAGGCCAGCGCCGTTGCCGCAAAGAAACCGGAGCGCATCGCCTCGGGCTCGAAGAAGCCCGTGCGCACGGCCGCGAACGGCAAGCCCGTCAAGACCGCTGCCAATACCAGCAAGGCAACGAAGCCCGCCGCGCGTTCCGAACTCACGCAAACGGCGGCACGGCCGAAGGGACCCGATCCCGACACCGACCTGCTGACCGCGCTGCTCAAGCGCAGCAAGACCTCCGACCCCGCACCATCGGCGCAGGCCACTGCCGCAACGGCGGACTGCAAGCCGGGCGCACCTTGCAAACCTTGAGCATCCGAACCTGAGCGAATTCCCGATGCCTTCCGCTGACCGCAGCGCCCTGTGGGCCGAGCTGAGCCAGACGGCACGGCTGTACCGCCTCGAAGCGCCGAGTGC